>JBBQPY010000065.1:0-25011 GCA_038216735.1 Chthonomonadales bacterium | reverse complement strand
TCTGGCATATTTTTCCGACGCGCAGCACAGCGACAATCTCGTGATGAATCTGCATGGAGGGGGCGGCAATGCCCCGCCGGTCAGCCCCGCCGATACTGGAAAGGGACGACTGCTGGTGCAGGATCTTGTGCTGCAGCAGGGCGGCTTGCGTTTCAACGCGAATTTCTCCGATGTCGGCAAAAAGTTCACCGGATTTCAATCGCTCAAGCTCGGCGCTGCGAGCGATAAAGCGGCGCTCGATCAACTTACGATGCTGGAAGGCGAGAAGGGGATCAAACGTCTCGGCTTCGGAATTGGACTAGGCGGCAGCGCCAAAGCAGGTCCCACCTCCGGGCTGACCTTCAACTGGCAGCAGATCCAGGACGGCAAAGACGCGATCAGCCAGCAGAGCGCAGGATTTAATTCGGGTCTCGTACACGCGCATTACGGGCAGCGTATGGTCGGGCAGAAGTTTGCGCTTTTCGGTGGACTGCGCGAAGCCGACAAAGCGCAGTGGCAAAAAGAGAAGGGTTTGATCACGACCGATATGGGATTCGGTCTGGACTTTGCGGCGAATAAACCAGGCGGCATCAGCTATTCTAGCCTGCGGATCGCTGACAGCACTCACCCTGACAGCCCGGCGACTGATGCCGGCGTACACGGTGCCAAGGCAACAGAGGGAGCGAAATCGGCGGTACGCGCTCAGCAGCCGGGAATGGAACGCTCCAGTCTGGCGCTGCAGACCGGCGTTCTCGATTTCGCCTATACTCGGCGGCGCACCGATCGGCTGTTCACGAGGCTCGGCGATCTATCCGATGCCGACAAAAATGCGCTTGCGCTGGACATCCGTCGTCAGTTCGATCCGAATGTGAAACTCGAGCAGATCACGCAGCCGGAGCGAGATCAGGCAGCACGTGAAGTCGGAATCACACGCAGTTCACTTCTGAGCCGTTTTGCGCTCGGCAAAACAGGCGGTTTTCGTTTTAGCCAGTTCTCGATCGATCAGACTGCCGACGTACCGAAGGATGGCGTAAAGCCGACAGTTTTGGCGGTAGCAGCGCCTAAGCTGACGGGCATTTCTCGACGGTCTTTCGGACTGGATACTCCAACGCTGCAATTCGACGTTGTAAAACAAACGATCGGTGAGACGTTTGGGCGGCTGGGCGATCTTTCGGATGTAGAAAAGCATGAGTTTGCCAACGAGCATGGTTTGAGTCGTGAGCAGGCATCGCTCCACTTGCTATTTGGAAAACATGGTAAATTCGCTGTGAGTCGGTGGAAAGTAAACGGGTCCGCTGACGCTCTGCAGATCACTGAAGCGCAGGCTAAAAAAGAGGGAAAAGACGTCAAAGGCATCTCCGACGCGCTGAAGCTCATCGGAAGCGGCGCAGAACGCAACAGCCTCAGCCTGGAATTGACAGGACTCAAATTCATCCGGAATACGGCGAAAACCGATAAAGATTTTACGCGCGCAGCCGACCTGGCACTGCCAGAAGCGGATCGTCATGCGATAGAAACCGAACGCGGCTTTCAGCGAACGGACCAAACGATTCATTTCGATGCCGTCAAAGGGATGCTGCTCGACAGCTTCACCTACAATGCATCGAATAAACTGGACAAACTAAAACATGACACGGCGAAAAATAGCTTCAATTTCTCGCCGACGAAGTTGTCTAATATTGCGTATAGCTCCGATAAGGACATTGCGACTTCGAGTGGCAAAGCGAGCGGCAACAGTCATGCACTGCTCACCCTGAATCAGAAGATGAGCAATGGATTGCTTTTCAACTTCACACGAGATGCCACCACGACACTAGACAACGATAAGACATCACAGCGACAGCAGATCGAGAAGATGCAGATTGGCACACCCCTTGATAAGCGGGGTGCGGGCCTCGATTACGAAACGCGCCGCATCGATTTCGAGAACGGAAAGTACCAGAATACGACCAATTTCAATCTTCATGCGAAACCGACGGACACGCTGACATTCCACTATGGCAAGTCAGAACTCGAACGAACAGCGGACCCTGCTAATAAAGATGAAAAGGGCAAAGTTGATGTTTCGGAAGCGACTGAATCGCTTGATCTTGAATTGCAGGCGACCAAAAAATTTGCGATAGTTTTTGGCACCTCGCAGACGGACACCACCGACAACTCGGATCGTAAAACCGTCAGCATTGGATTGAAGGGCGAACCATTCCAGAACGTCACCGTGGCGGCAAAGTTCGATGAAGGGCACGATGTCGGCAAAAATACGCGGGGTGTCTCCGATGTCTCGATTGGCAATGCTAAACCTGTAAATCTCGGACCGCTCAAAGAGCTGAGCATTAAAGCCGGATATGCGTCGCTCAATGACAAGCGAAAGCTTCAAAATGAAGCCATGACGGGTCATGCCTCATGGACGCTCTGGAAAAACGAGTTTCTGGTCGACTACAATGGCATTACAAAGGAATTCGGTCAAAGCACGATCGCGCGGCTCTACTCCTTCAAAACGGATCCGAATCCGAAGCGCTGGTTCCATGGAAGTTTTCTATACAAAATAAGAACGCTGGTGACCGGTAAAGAGCGGTACATTCGGCGATTCACAGCGGATGCAATGTTGTCGAAAACGTCTCATTTCGTGTATACGTATGGTACGCTGCCTGAGGATGACAAAGGAGAAATGCAGCCGCTAACGACGGGCGATGTGGCGTTCAAACAGACACTCCACTCCAACCTGACTGGCGAAGTGTACTGCCGGCTGAGCGACAATACAGGTACCAAAATCATGACCCGCTCACTCGGTCTCGGGCTTGAAGGACAGCTGAGTCGTACCAGCAAGATCACGCTGGAACTCAGTCGCGACGCCAACGGTTTTGCCGACCGTTACGATCGTTCTGATCGCCTGCGGCTCGCTTACGAACACAAGATTAGTTCGGATAAATTCCTCAGTTTTTCGACGGAAATCCGCTCCCATTCTGGTAAGGGCGCGGACGGACAGTTGATGCTTGATGAAGTGCGTGCCACACTGGATTTTAGTTCGCGGTTTTAGCTGGAAGGATATCTTGAATACCGGTGGTTATGTTGAATCCACTGGAATACAAACTCGGTGTATTGGCAGGAAACAAATGAGCAGCAAGCAGATTAATAAAGAAACTGCATTGCGAATGCTGGGCGCAGGACTGACAGGGATGCTCCTCGTCACCTGCGCTTTCGGGCCGCATAGCTGGGCTGAAGAAGCAGCAAAAAGCGGCAGAGTCGGGTTGTCCGGGACTAACAAAACCGCAAAATCTCCTCCATCAGTTACGGGAGCCTACGCACCTGAGGACGTAAGCGCCTTCGGAACTCGCTTCTCTTCGGAAGTGTGGCCCTTGATGATACGCTCCTGCACTGGATGCCATGGCTCGAAGAACGCCTCTCAGCTTCTGCTCGGCAAAGATCCGAACGTCAATTTTCAGCAGATGCTTGTGAGTGGACATTTCGATCCGGAAAACCCCGCTTCGCTGCTTGCGCGCGTGATCTCCCCCGATGCCACAGCACACATGCCGCCAAAGCCGATACCTGCCTGGAGCGACACAGAGGTCGCGACCCTGCGCAAGTTCGTAAACGATCTCTATGCGAAGCGCAAAAAAGGCGCTGGCAGCATGGACGAACAGTTTCCAACGGAACTAAACGTCAGCTATGTAGGGAAACGCCCGAGCGGCACGCCCGACAATACTTTCCTCACCTACACCCAACTGCGCGGCAAAGTCAAAGCGATTTTCAGCGATGACTGGACGCGCGACGACAAAGACCTTTTCATCGAGAATCTAGCGCAGTTCGGCGGCGCCGACTTCGTGCGTAGCTTCAACGAGAACACCAAACCGACGGCACAGTTCCTCTCTGGCGTTGATGCACTCTCCCGCGATGTCGCTTCCCGCGCCTACTTGACTGCAACCGGACCCTTTGCCGGACGCCCCGAAACACTCCCTGCTCCGCTCAAGATGACCGTGCCCGATGCTGCCTACAAGCGTGAAATCAGCCGCCTCTATCAGCGTCTGCTTTTTAGGGATCCGTCCCCGAAAGAATTGGCGTCTTCGTTTCACTTCATTCAGGACATTTATCGCGCGCAGAAAGACATCGCGTCACAGAATTATGACCTGCGCTTCGATCTGATGGCAAAGGATACGCAGAATCTGTCGACTTCTCAAGAATTCCGGGTTCATGTCGTCAACGATAGCACCGGTCTATCCCAGACGCTAGTGGATGAAACCGACAATACAACTTCTGATCCAAAGTCCAAAGAGGCGCAGAAGCAGCTCGATGGACCCTTTACCTTCAAGGCGAACGATACGAGTCAGAAAGTTACGATCTACAATGCCAACACGCATGGTAATGTGATCGTGAGCAGCCTTGAAGTGCATGGGCCATTGCCGGACGGACCGACGCATAGCATTCCTGTCTCTGATCCGTCGGTGCAGCCGCAGGGCGCATGGCAAATGACCTATGATAACGGCGTGACATGCTATCAAGACGACGGACAGAACAAAGGAGCGAGTACGCTCGTATTCCCACTGAAAATCGACCTCGATGGCAGGTACGACCTGACGATCCACTGGCGCAAAGGCGGCGCGGCTCCGCTCAAAAAGGGCCGACGCAAGATCTTTCGGGGCGAAAATGCAGACAATGTACTGGTCGAGGTGCAATCCCATGATAAGCATCGGCTTGCAACGCCCGAAGCCGAAGCGCTTCCGCAAAAAGGGGAAGCTCATTTTCACATCGATGAGACGGATGACACTGTCTCATTTCGCGATCTGAAAACAGCCTTCAAATTCGGACCAGGGGACGGAGTTGAAATCTCTAACACAGGCACTCGCAACCATGTCGTCGCGGATGCCGTACGTTTCGCCCCGATGGATAAGATGGGTCTGGGTAAAGGCAAATCCGATTCGGAGAGCGCTCCCTTCTTCGTCTATGCCAAAGACGCGCGCGGACAGGACCAATGGAAAGACTATAAAAAGGATGAGTACACCTTTTATAAGCCGGTTGGTCCGCGTGTAGTCACCGATCTGGGGGACGATAAACTCAAAGGCAAACTCAATTTGCTTTTTGCGCCGGACACGCGCCAGAACAAGTGGCAACCGAACGCGTTCTATCGTGCCGAAATAGGGTATCCAGGTGAGGTGCGGAATGAGACGGACGTTCCCATTACCGTCCATGCGCAGGCTTCGTCGCCGATCGTGCACGTTGCTTATCCCTATCGGGCTCACGTCGGCGGGATGGTCAAACTGGATGCGTCTGGCTCTTACAATGTGCAGCAGACTTCGCTTCAATACACGTGGCGGCAGGTCGGCGGCGCCTATGTCAAACTAACAGATGTGCATGCTGCACAGCCTACTTTCGCCGCTCCTGCGATGTCGCCGCACCAGGCGGCATGGGAAGGGCTGTGCCGTGCTCTGATGAAGCATCCCGACTTTCTGTTTACGCGTCCGCTCTCACTAAGCGCTATACAGGACCCGAAGGTTCGGCGCCGTCTGCAATTGGTCAAGATCGCTCAGGATCTGGTCGGACGTACGCCCAGCGCGGAGGAAATCGCAAAAATCGATTCAGGAGGCTCTATCGCCTCGATGATCGACGGCTATCTGAAGACGACCGAGTTCACCGACTTCTATTTTAGGCGCATACGGCTCTATCTCGAAAGTCACGGCACAGACGAAGACGACGAGCCGGCACGTTTATGGAGCTGGATCGCATCTAACGACCGCCCATTCAAAGAAATCCTGACGGCCGATTACTCGATCGATACAGACTGGAAGAAGCAGACTCGCCCGGATTACTGTGGTAAGAGCGGCGTTCTGACGATGAAGGGCTTTATCAAGGGCAAGCCGGGACTGCCACACTTCAACTACCCGGCACAGGTCTGCGAGAAGTTTCTTGGCTACGTGTTCGAGGTGCCGCTGGAAGTCGTCAAGATACGCAACGGAATCGCTGCTGCTTCGACGACCAGTCCATCCTCAGTCTGCTACTCCTGTCATAAGCTTCTGACTCCGCTCGCCTATCAGCGCACGCGCTGGACGGACGATGGCGTCTACGTGGCAAAAGATAAATCTGGTCAGGAGATCGACGACAGCGATCACCAGCTCGTGCCATCCTACGCTTATAAAGGAAACGGTATGGCGGCATTTGCGACGCAGGTGCAAAACAAAGAGCGCTTCATAAGGACGATTATGCAGACCCATTTCGTCTTCTATTTTGGGCGGGAAATGCGCTATGATAAGGATGAACGTGGTCTGTACAAAAGGCTATGGGAAACCGAGAAAGCCAACAATTATAATATCAAGGGACTGATCCGTGCCCTGTTGACGAGCAATGAATATCTTAATGGGAGCTTAAACGCCACTGCGCCCGCGAGCAGTCCTAAAATCCCGACGAAGTCGCAGCTCAAATCGATCTCGCACCGATGAGCTTACGCCACGATCCCCTCACTCTGCCGGTCGCAAGCTTCTCAGGCAGAGGAAGACAGTGAAACAGTATCGCATTTGCCCCTCACCTAATCGAAGATAGAGTGGCAGGGTGCGTATTAGGGTGAGGATAGATTGGCACATTGCCACGAAGAGTACTGATTTGATGTATGAGGAAGCCGCCAATGAACCCGAACGATAATAAAAGATCGCGTGCCTGCGACGTTTCGAAGGACATTATGCTTGCACCGCTTATGCAGCCGCACCCCGGTAACGAGACGCGTTTCGGTCGGCGCGACTTTCTGAGTCGCGCGGCGACGACTACCGCCGGTGTCTCGGCGATGAGTTTTCTCTCGTATTTCAACGCCTATGGCGCGCCCCCACAAACCGCCAGAACGCAGGCCGTCGGGCGCGATATGGCGAAAGAGGGCGATGATCCACACTTCTTGATTTTCTGGTACATCGAAGGCGGATGGGAAAGCTACGATATGTTCAGCCCTGTCGTCACGCCGAACAATGTCATTCACCGTCTGCCTCCGGAGAAAATATCGGACGAAACGTATCGTGTACTGCATTTCGGTGAGGCGAAATATGGTATTTACAAACACGAGAATATTCGGTATGGCTACCTTGCGGAGGAGGGCAAAAATCTCTTCCCCGATATGGCGATCCTCAGCTCGATGGATACCGGCGAATTTCACTCAGGTGAGCGACTCAAAGTACACATGGGCGAGTACAATATGCCGCTACAGGCGGATCGCGAGGAAGATGAGCGCAGTGTGACACAGGCTTTTGCCGAGGCGTATGGGCGACCCTATGTGCTGCCTCACCTCTCCTGGCACTACTGGCTCTCGGATGGTGAGCTGAATGAGCAGCAGTACACCGGACGGAAGGGCTATTATGCGAACCTCGGACCGAGCTGGGCGCACACGACTTATGCAGGAACGCCAGTCAATTTACGTAATTTTTTGACGCGAATGCAGGCGTCCTCGAACGACACCGTCAACCGCAATATCGAAAAATTTCTCGGCGATATGAGCCCTCATTCGATGCGTGACAGCGACATGGAAATTATCAAGTCGTATGATTCCGCGCTGAGTATCTACGCCAACATGTCGAGCATAGGACGTAATCTAGACAAAAATATGCTCTCCACTCTTTTTGCAGATCCAATTTTGCGCCAGAAATTCGACATCAAATCGGCCGATGAGCTGATTACCTATAGCAGTATCAACAATAACAAGGCGCGCACGAAGTTCTCGCCCGCTGTTAACGTGCAGGCGATGATGACCTATGAGATGATGCGCGCCGGGCTGTCCAATACATTTTTTATCGAGACACGCAATATTCGCGAATTCGACAGTCACTTCGGGCGGCAGGGTTTATGGGAGGGCGAGAAGCGGACCCCGCGCGGTCAACCTGATCAGACCGACATGATGAGCCGTCAATTATGGAAGCCCCTCAACACGCTTGTCGCACTATTGAAGAGCACACAGTACAAGAAGACCGGCAAAAGCCTCTTTGATCTGACTACCATCGTTCTCACTTCCGAGTTTGGGCGAACGATCAAAGGCGATGTTGAGTCGATACGTGCAATGAAAATACCGGATGCTGCAAAGCAAAAAATGATCGATGATCAGGATATTTCTCAGCACTGGCGCGTTACCTCCGCTGCGTTTCTTGGCGGTAAAGTCAAAGGTAACTCTCAGTATGGCGGGGTAGGGGAGAAAACTTTGATGCCGATTCCGCTGATGCCCGATGGATCTATGGATCCTGCTTACGATCGGATCACAGGAGAACTCAAACCGGGTTCGAAAGACACCGTAGGTTCTCAGACTCCCAACCATGGGGATGTGTATGCTACCGCGCTCTATCTCGCGGACCTCGAGCCGAAGGGCCGTGGACGCAACACGCGCCCCCCGATGCGCTACATTAAGAAGGCTTGATTCCGAAATGGTTTCAGGGTATGTCACCAATCGGTTCCCCGACAGGGAACCGATTGGACTTTGTGGTCCTGATAAGTTCAGTCGATCATGTTTCGGCTGCCCTGGTAATAGTGTTCCATTATCGCAACTCCGAAGATGCATTTTGCTTTTGGCACTATTCACCCACCTTATTTCTTGCACTCGCAGACATCAGTTGTCTCTACTCTCCCTCTTCCCGAAGTTTCGGGAGAGGCGGTCAGGGGGTGAGCGTGAATAGTTACTCTCTTCCGCAAGTATTACGATTTTGTGATAGTCATGCGACCAATCGCACAATTTATGCTTTTATCATTGACAACAATGTCCGAATGTGATACTATAAATAGTGGCTTAACCGGTTAAGCGAGCGGAGTACTGCGGAATATGAGAATAACGATGCGTGAAGTTGCGGAACGTGCGGGTGTCTCTAAAGCCACCGTCTCCTACGTTCTCAACGGGCGCGACGCAATGATGCGTATTCCGGACGATACCCGGCAGCGGATTCTGGCAGCAGTGCGAGAGCTGGATTACCATCCTAATGCCGTTGCTCGTAGTCTTGCGCACAGTTCAACACACACGATCGCAGTCGTAATGCAGTTTCCCTCGCTCTTTGCAGGCTGGTCCGGGTTCACAAACGAGCTGATGCATGGCGTTACCGATGCCGCTGTCGTCGAGGGCTATGACGTGCTCTTGCAGACACGTAACCCTGTCGAAAGCTGGCAGGACGCCGGCAGCAATACGGTGCAGGCAGAAGTCGCCAATCTGACCGATGGTCGTGTCGATGGGGCGCTTTTACTTCGCGATCGCAACGATCCATTGCCGCAAATGCTTCTGGAGCGTGATTTGCCGCTGGTGCTAATGTTCACGCACACGGAGGATGATCACACCTGGTATGTAGACTGTGATAATTTCACCGGGGGCAAAATCGCGACGGAGCATTTGATTTCGCTCGGACATACGCGTATTGCTCATCTTACCGGTCCCCCTCATTCTGTGGCTGCGCAGGAGAGGAAACTAGGATATCATCAGGCACTGGAGAACGCAGGCATTCGCGAGACAGCGGAATTTGTGCTCGAAGTCCGCGGACCCAACGCGTGCTTCGACGAAATCGCCCGACTCTTTGCCCAACCTTCGTCCCAGAGACCGACGGCGATATTCGCATGGAGTGACGACGTTGCAATTCAGGCGATGCAAGTATTGCGAAAGCGGGGACTGAATGTTCCGAATGATGTTGCAATCGTTGGATTCGACTCGACCGCGCTTTGCGATCACACCGACCCGCCTCTGTCGAGCGTTCGACAGCCCGTCTATGATATGGCAGCACGCAGTCTACGTCTCCTGACTGCAAAACTGCGGAATGAGACACCCGAACAAACGCAGTTCCGGGTGGTTCCAGAATTAGTCGTACGCCGCTCCTGCGGCGCGCGATCTATACGTTCTTCTGCTGCGATCATCGCGGTGGAAAGGCGTGAAGGAGAAGAGCGCACAGCACCGAGCGTTCAATCGTAAATAAGGTGTTAAAGAGTATCGCCGCGCTAATGCAAGGGAGTATGTGCTGCATCAACTGTTTGCTCTTGTAATATTACTACTGGGAGGATTGAAATGCATCGAAGCAACAAATCTGGTTTCACACTTATTGAATTGCTCGTCGTAATCGCAATAATCGCTATTCTGGCCGCCATTCTGTTTCCAGTTTTCGCTCAGGCACGCGCTGCAGCGAGAAAGACCGCCTGCCTTTCCAACATGAAGCAGATCGGTCTTGGTCTCGGCATGTATGTTCAGGATAATGATGAGACGTTTCCAATGCGCTACCTCGACGGATGGGGCGGAGGCAACAAAGTATATGAGAATGGCACACTCGTCTCCTGGAAGAATTCGATTTCGCCTTACATCAAAAACAAAGATATATTTAAGTGTCTGAGCAACCCAACAGCGAAGCGAGGCGACTATATTGATCATGAGGATGGTGTGCGCCGCGACGGCGACTTTGCGGGCGGCTATTCGATGTGGCTGCCGGACGGGCCCTGGTTCACGGGTAAACTCGGGCACGGCGCTTCCTATCCGCAATCGATTGCTGGAATCGAATACTCGTCCAACTCGTTGATCATTCTGGAAACCTCCTGGCGGTTCCCTGATACAGGCCCGTATCTTCCGTACTGCGAACCATACAATGGTCCAGACTGTAAAGGCTCCGCCGATGCCGATCAGATCATTTCCGGTCCCTCTTCCTGGAACTCAGGACATAGCAAAAAGGCGACCAACATCACGTACATGGATGGCCATGCCAAATATCGCCATCTCAAAGACACGTTTATCGAAACTGGCGGGAATGGCGGCGTTGGCGGATTGAATGAATGGCGCTTCAACAAGGCAGAAATGGACGTCGATCCAGGGAGCTGGGTCTATACCCTGAAGACTACCCTCGACAACTTCCCCGGAAGTGACTGACGAACTTCCTTGCTGGCTGATCATCAGCGAACGGATATCATATCTCTTCCGCCCTCGGCGCTATTGTGCTGAGGGCGGAATAGCCTCCGTAGACCCTGATTCTTCAGCATATGTCCCCGCCCTTGCGGGTTTGCTCAGAAAGTTAGTCGCCTTATCAAGGCAATTGCCTGGTTGCGCATGTCTGAATGGCTAGTAGCCTTGAAAATGAAAAATTGGTTTCCACTAAATCAATCAGACCAGTCAGTCCTTGTTCCTCGGCATCTTTGGCAAGAGAGACGTTGTAGACGCTTTTTGCGATATGCTTCTTTATAGATAGTTAAATGGTGCGCACTGATGTACTGCTTTCACCTCATTCGAAAACCGATAACAAACTCGTAAATAAATATGATGAAAAACAAATCATTCCGATTTCCGCTTTCAGTTGTGCTAGCGACCCTGTACTTTGGATTTGCCGGTAACATGCCAGGATATGCCGACGGCGCCTCTAATCAGGACCCGACGGTTTCGACTGTGACTAAACCTGTGATGACACTCGTTCAGCTTCCAATTGAGCCGACGCCGAAAATGACTGCTGATCAACTGCTGACCGAAGTGCAGCACCGCGCATTTCGCTTCTTCTGGGAGAAGACCGATCCGAAAACTGGATTGACGAATGATCGCGCTCACAATCGCGGCACCGAAGATGACTATACAGTAGCCAGCATCGCTAGTACCGGTTATATGCTCGCCGCGCTGCCGATTGCGGTCGAGCACAAATGGGTAGCGAAGCAGGAAGCCTACGATCGCGCTCTGATCGCTCTTCGCTTTCTGCATGACAAAGTCCCGAACGAACACGGATGGTACTACCATTTTCTGGATAAACGAACCGGTGAACGCGTTTGGAACTGTGAACTGTCTTCCATCGATACGGCACTGCTCGTTTCCGGCGCTCTGACAGCGGCACAGTATTGGAAGAATACCGAAGTCGCGCGGTTAGGCAATGCGATTTATGATGGTCTCGACTGGACATGGATGCGTACCAACGGGGGCACGATGCCAGAGAAAAAGACCCTCTCGATGGGATGGAAGCCTGAGGGTGGCTTCCTCACGAGCAATTGGGATCGCTATTGTGAATTGATGGTGATCTATTTGCTCGGGTTGGGAGCGAAGCAGAATCCGGTCCCAGCCGCGTCATGGGATGCCTGGGAGCGTAATGTTGTAACCTATGGCGGGCGCGACACTCTGGCGGGCGGACCGATATTTATGCACCAGATGCCGGAAGGCTACTACAATTTCAAAAACCAGCGTGACGTGCAGGGATGGGATTACTGGGTGAGTTCTCAGCATGCGATGGAGATAAATCGGCAGTATTGTATTGACCTTTCCGGAAAACGCAAGACGTACGCGCCGGATATCTGGGGCTTGAATGCGAACGATTTTCCAGATGGCTACACTGCGTTCGGTGCACCGGGAGAGGAGGATGGCACCGTCTCGCCGACAGGAGCGATCGCTTCTATACTTTTCACGCCCGCTATCGCAAAGACGGCTGGAAGCGCAATGTATACGCGGTACGGCGACCGAACCTGGGGACGGTACGGATTCAGCAATGCGTTCAATGTAGATCGTAACTGGTATGACCCCGACGTGATCGGAATCGATCTGGGTATGGCGATGCTCGCGATCGAGAATCATCGGAACGGAATGATCTGGAAGCTAATCGGCTCGCATCCTGCAACGAAGCGCGCCTGGAAGCGAGCGGGTTTTCATACCACCGACGAGGTCGATCCGCGTCCACTTCTGCTTCCGCCAGACCGGAATCTGCAAACTGCGAACTGAGTCTTCGCACTCAAGAAGTCCTGTGAAACGCCGAGGATACTGTTGTATCCTCGGCGTTTCACAGTTTGGATGTCTCAATGACAGTTCGTGATAGATGTGCTACAATAGATTGTGAAAATGAACGCAATCAAGGCCATTTGCGTATATTTAAACTGAGCTGGGGTAGCCAATCCACCTTTACCAGTGTCTCTTTTATCTGGGGCAAGACCACTATAGAGGTGGTAGATCTGGTGTGAGCATGAACAGTTTCGATTTTGTCTTTGAGATTGCAAGGAGCCGTAACTATGGCACGCTCTGTAACTGAAATTTCTCTACACGATTCAGCGACGCCAACCCCGACTTTCGGACCCGGTGGCTCGCCCTTTGTGCTGGCACAGATGGACGAACTCGTCAACTGGGCGCGGCGCAACAGCCTGTGGCCCCTGACATTCGGTCTCGCCTGCTGCGCGATCGAGATGATGGCTGCGGGCGGTTCGCGTTTCGATATCGCCCGTTTCGGCTCGGAAGTGTTTCGCGCTTCCCCGCGACAGGCCGACTTGATGATCGTGGCAGGGCGCGTCTCGACGAAGATGGCGCCGGTTCTGCGACAGATTTACGATCAGATGCCGAACCCAAAGTGGGTAATCGCGATGGGCGCCTGCGCCTCATCTGGCGGCGTCTATAACAACTATGCGATCGTTCAGGGCGTCGATCAGATCGTGCCTGTAGATGTCTATGTTCCCGGCTGCCCACCGAGTCCCGATGCGCTGATTTACGGCATTCTCAAGCTGCAGGACAAAATCCGAAACGGTAACTCGGGTGCGACGATCGAGTTCAAAGAGCTGCGCAACATCTTCACCCGATCGACGAGTCACCCGACTCCAGGAGCGAAATAGATGGGTTTCCTGGATAATCTGAACGATATCGCCGCGAAGTTTAATAATGCGAAAGAAAAAGCGATCGATGCTGCCAACGCTCCGAAAGCGCTGGCAACTGGCTTCGCGATCACGTTTAAGCACTACGCCGAGCAGCAGACCAAAATAAAGCCAACGGATACAGTGCAGTATCCCGAAGAGATGCGCGAACAGTTTCCACGCACTCGGTGGCGGCACGTCCTGACGCGATACGATAACGATCTGGAAAAATGTATCGGCTGCAGTCTCTGTGCTGGCGCATGTCCGGCGCGCTGTATCTATGTCGAAGCCGCCGAAAACACAGATGAGGAACGCTTCTCGCCCGGTGAACGCTATGCGGCAAAATACGAGATAAACATGCTGCGCTGCATTTTCTGTGGCTACTGTCAGGACGCCTGTCCGACGGGAGCGATCGTACTGCGCAAAGATTTCGAGCTTTCCGATTACAACCGTGATGACTTCCTTTACACAAAGCAAATGTTGCTGGAGCCTGCCGCGCTCTCCGCAACGATTCCGATCTCGACGATCAGTGTAATCGATCGCTCTGCAGAGTAACGCATTAAGCGGTGAATATATTCATCGTCTTAAAATCTGCCTGATTCCACACAATAATTAGTAGTCCGTCGCTGCGGACATGGAGCCAAAGGGCATTCGGGTTCAATTCCTGGGGAATACCCTATCCAACAGCCAGCCTCGCGATGAAACATCGTGAGGCTGGCTACTTTTTGAAGTGACACACCTCAAGTACTCAGCCACAGAATGATCCTGAATGCAAGTGAACCCTTTACGCGGTATGCAGGACTAAACAGCTACTAAATCGAATAGCGCAATACGCCGTTCTTCACCATGTCATCGCAAGACCATTCGGCTAGCCTCCCGAGATGAACCGATTTCAACTTTATTGCCAGTCACGTTCACATTTTATCTGAGGTCATTGTTCTTATCTGGGAGGTTGCTATGAAATCCCTGGTCGACCGTCTTCGTCCCTACCGCTGGGTCTTTATTGCGGTTCTGGCTGCAGTCCTGATATTGCGTAGTCGGATGAACCATGATCAACCTGAAAAGATTCTTGAACTTCCCGCAGGCACGAAATTTGTAAAAGTCAAAGATGGTCGCCTTTATTCTGCACAAATCAATGTCGCTAAGGTCGAAGTCGAGTTCATCAGTCGACCAGGGAGTAGTAAGAAAATCCCGATATTAGCGCGTACTTCCAGCGCGAATGGTATGCGTTCTGCGGGACAATCCGCCATGCATCCAGCCCAGGATGGCTCGGTGCGGGATACATTTCCCGACATCAAGTCCCTGCTGGTCGCTCCGATCTCCGGCGGAAAACAGCAGAGTGTCGGACTGGATAGCGTTGAAGCGGCCGATGAATCAACCCTGTGGAAAACAGAGACTGGAATTGTACAGGCATTTATTCAAAAACCTGCACATTTGACGCTTCCGATGGCAGGAGCAATCGGAGGTGGGCCTCCAAGCAGTTCCGTATCTGCTAAGGTTCCAAAACCACCTTTTCATATCGAAACAGTCAAACAAATTACGCAGAACATCGTACTTATCCTGCGCCAGAGTCTGGGCGGGACAGGTCCTCTGACGCCACTGCGAACTGTTTCAGCCGGCACGATACTGCGAGGGGCAGATACCGATTTCCTGCACGCAGTCGCCGTAGTAAAAGGGTGGATCTACTGGATTCAATACGCTCCCAATGAGGTGCGCATACGGGTTTCCGCCGACCACCAAACTACGCCACTTCCCGATCTGCCACGTTGCGCCATAATGGCAGCTCCTGTAATGGGCGGCGAACCGCGTAAACTGATGGATGGAATAACGCAAGATACACAGTTGATACCCTCAACAAATGGCGTATTTTGTCGCGTTGATGCTCTACTGGCCGATTCGAAAAGCCAAACGGGATATATGAACCAAATTACCTTCCTCAGCAGCGAGCAGGCACCTCGTCATGTGGTCGATATACATAATTCAAGGGAATATACGGCATTAAATGGATCATTCATATGGCTCGAAGACGAAGCAGAAGCTGGAGTTACATCTCAAAGAGCAAAGCAGCGCCTGATGCAAGTCAAAGACGATGGGACAGAACTTCATGAGATCCCAACTACACCCACTACGGCTTCACCTGGCAGCAAAATCAATCATCTTGAAGCGCATGGTGGCAAATTGTTTGTGACGATGTCAGAAGATCGCAAGCTGGCAGCCAGCGAAACGGTTCGTGCTCGATTCACGCTGTACTGGCTTCATGACGGCGCGAAACCCACGCTTGAGAAGGTGTTTGAGGAACCAGATAATGCTGGAGGGTGTTCCTATGATGGAAACTACGTGTATTGTGTTGCAACGGAAGAACATGAGGACATGACCGACTTTTCAACGGCTGGATTACTCGGTAAACGGGTCGATACATTGTACCGGTACCCGATCCCGCACTGACCTCGCATTTATGGCCACCTTTGTATTTGCGGCTGCTCTCTAACAGCTTGGATTATCGTGCAATGCGCGCCGGACACTGGAATGAAACTGTTAGTGGATCTGAACCGGAGACAGGAATGAAATCGTCGGTCGTCAGTCATCGCCGATACGCATGGCTCATAACGTCTGTCGTCGTTGTAGCTGTTGTAACCTGGCAGCGCTACACCGCAAACCGCTACCGCCCTGATCGAGTCCTGGAACTGCCGGTCGACTCGCTGGTTCTCAAGGTGGAGAACGGTCTAATATTCACCTGGAATATAGACCGTAATGCTTACGATCCGAATCAAAGAGTTATCCAATACATTACTCGACCCGGCAGTGGACGAAAGATACCGGTCTTTGCGCCAGCAGTCGCGCAGAGCAACGCTCAGTCTGGCACTGATGAGCCGCTGCTTCCCTCGCAGAATGGATCGGTGACCGATAGCAATCCCGAAATAAAGCATCTTTATGTCCGTCCAGTAAGGGGCGGAGTAACCCGTGAAATACGACTCGATTCCACCGAGGCAGCTCATCCCGATACAATCTGGAAATCGGACACTGTCCCCGTCCAAGTATTTTTGCAGCAGCCTCCTCACCCTGCTCTGCGATCTTATGGCGGAGGCGGTGCCAGCTCAGTAAGAATTCCACTGCCACCTCCACGCCCCATCCCGCCCTATCATATTGAGAAAATCCATTCCAAAACGGATCCTCTCACATTGGTGATACGCCAGGCTGCCCCTGGAAAAAATACCTTTACGACGCTGCGTACCCTACCTGCTGGTACAATCGAACGAACTGCTAATTTAAATTTGCATCGTCGGGTCGCCGTGGCTGACGGATGGGTCTATTGGGTTCAGTGTGCGCCAGATGAAGTAAGCTACCGTGTTTCCGCCAACCGCCAATTCACTCTACTGACCAACATTCCGCACTGCGCGGTGATGACGGTATCGCTCGCCGGAGGAGCGCCGCATAAAGTGATGGAGGGACTGTGGGAAGATACACAGCTCATCCCAGCGGTGAATGGGGTACTCTGCCAGACGCGAAGCGGCCAGCAGGGGAATGATTCTGTGGAAGGGAATACCCATCATGTCACAATGCTCATCCCAAATCAACCTCCCCGTAAAGTGATCGACACGCATTATGCCCAGTTGCCGGCAGCCATTCACGGCTTCATCTACTGGATCGAAACAGAGAGGTCTGGCGGGATTAATTTACAAGTGCAGAAGTATCGATTAATGGAAGCACGTGAAGACGGATCGAGTGTTCGCGAACTCAAGTCGACATCTCTGACCGAGAGATCTGGCAGTTATATGAGCAGTTTGATCGTACATAATGACCAACTTTATTTGGCAATAGGCGAGCATCATGTGCAGGCTGACAGTGCAAATCACACGTTTCGTTCCTCACTGTACCGATTGCATCCCGGAACCGTTCCAACATTCGAAAAGGTTTGCGAGGAGCCAGAAAATTGTACTGGTTACTGGTACGATGGGGACACCTTCTACTGCACTGCTACCGAAACGCGTGAGGACATGACCGACTTTTCTGCAGCCGGGCTCATCGGGAAGAGTATTACGATACTCTATAGTCATCCACTCCCGAAATGATTCACGAATCGCACCAGCTCAGTGGTGGTACATTTGAACGTTTCGAATTATGGTTTGTGTCGTACTGGAGACTGCAATGAAACTGCCAGCTGGTCGTCGCCTTATTCCCTGGTTATTAACAGTTATGGTGGGAGTAGTCATATTTTGGCAGCAGCGCTATGTCAACCGTTCTCGTCCTGAACGCCTTCTCGAACTGCCGCTCAACACCGAAGTTATGAAAGTGCAGAACGGTCAAATCTACGCATGGGTTTACGATATACCCAAAGCCCAAGCAAATCAGACGGCGGTAAAATACATCACGCGTCCCGGCAGCACGCGCAAAATCCCAGTCATGGTCGAGCCAGCCGATACGAACTCCTCCGCATCGAGCAGACCTGTCGCGATAGGTGTTGCACAACATGGAGTTATGCCAGGAATGGTGACCGACCGAAAGACGCTCATCGCCTTCCCCGTCACCGGTGGAAAAAGCCGTGAGGTCGGGCTTGATACGGTCGAGGCAGCGGATACCAATACGCTTTGGTCGACGGATATCGGCACCGTACAGGCATATATTCTCCCACCACCGCCCCAGCCGTCACGTCTGCAGGGCGTAATTGGAGTCCCTAGCAGTGACAAATACGTGCCGCCCCCGGCGCCGAAGCCCCCCTTTCATATCCATATCTGGAAAGCGCCGGCAGACGACCTCACCCTGATTGTGCGCAGTGCACGAAAAGGTGAAAACACTTTCACAAAGCTTCGAACGCTTTTTGCGGGCAAACTCGCGCGGGGTACGGACATCAATTTACATTACTCGGTAGCTGTCGCAGGAGGTTGGCTCTACTGGATTCAATATGCCCCCACAGAAGGTCGTCTTCGCGTTTCTTCCGACGGACAATACACGTCTCTTGCCTCAATACCCCATTGCTCTGTAATGGCAGTTCCTCTTCAGGGAGGAACGCCCAAGAAGATATCAGGCGATCTATTTGATAATTCGATGCTTGTCTCAGGCACAAACGGGGTGCTATGTTTGACACCCATATCTGGGCCTCCAGACAGTAAAAAGATTACATTTCTCAGCGCTACAGACCCGGCACATGAGATACCAGGAGTTCATGATTTAATTTGGTCGAGAGGCTCCGATTTCCTGCCGCCGATCAGGAGCGATGGCTGGATTTTCTGGATCGAAAAAAATGGCAGTGTGGGTAAGCTTGCACGTGCCGATGATCAGCCACTCGTACGAACAAGAGAGGATAGCTCGGAAGCACCTACTGCCGTGCAACTACCACTGTCCGCCACAATCAACAGCTGGATTATCGATCTCGTCGAACATAACAGACGACTATACGTGCGTATGCTCGAGCAGAGTAAACACGAATCCAATGCCGTTGGAACAGGACACTATACGATCTATTTGCTGCGTAACGGCGCGAAACCAACATTCGATAAGGTATGTCAGGAGCCTAACGGGACTAATTTTAGCTGGTACGATGGGGACTATTTATACTGTGTCGCAATGGAAAATCAAGAAAACCTTTCCGATTTCTCTCCATCTGGATTGATTGGGAAGAGCGTTAGGGTTGTCTATCGCTATCCCCTTCCAAAGTGAGGTGGATTGCGCGTAGAAACGAATAGAGCCAGATGTGTCCCGATCACGCTTGTTATCGCACTACCTTAACCGGAGACTGGAATGAAATTGTCGATCGACCGTCGTCGCCTATTCCCCTGGCTCGTAATGACCGTAATTGTATTGATCGTTTTTTTCTCTCAGCGATACTATATGAACCGGAATCGCCCCGAATTGGTCATTGAACTGCCCCCGAATGCAAGGCTAATCAAAGTGCACGATGGGCTAATCTATACTGAAGTCGGTGATCATGTGCAGAACGATCCAAATCATGTCGAGGTGAAGTTCATCACGCGACCAGGAAGCAACCGTAAAATCCCAGTTGTGGAAACACAATCTGACTCACCCGGAGGACTACTTGGGGAACTTGGTACGCCTAGTCAGCCGACAAACGGAGCAATTTCAAATCAAGCGGTTGCTGTCGCATTCAAGTCTACACTCTTCGTCACTCCGGTCAATGGCGGAAATAGCCGCAAGGTTGAAGCCGGTACCCTGGAGGCTGCGGATCCCGGAACACTCTGGAAAACGGAGGCTGGAACTATACAGGCTTTCATGCAACAGCCCCCGCATCCTCTCGCGACCGTATATGGGATGGGAGCAAGTTCTGGTGGAGGAGGCACTGTTCCCCCACCGCCGAAGCCCCCCTTCCATATCGAAACGATGCATCCGAAGGCGGATCCTGTCACGCTAGTGCTGCGCTGGTGTTCGACTGACAGCAAAATCCTGAAAAACTTGCGCGAGATCCCCGTCGGCACAGTCGGTAGGGACCTGAATGCTACATCGGATGTCTTGAAGTATTCAGTGGCGGTTTTCGATGGCTGGGTCTACTGGGTGCAGCACGCACCAGAGGCAGTGCGTTTCAGCGTTTCTGCCAACCGCCAGTACAGCTTCCTGCCGAGCATTCCACATTCCGCGGTAATGACTGTTCCGATCTCAGGGGGCGTACCGCATAAGCTGATCGGCGGAGTATCGGAACAGACAGAGCTGATCTCTGGGACGACCGGCGTCCTGTGCGTGACGTCCAATGCGAAAGTAGCTAACAGTCAGCAGATAACGCTGCTTAGAACGAACCAGCCGCCGCACAAAGTCGCTGATACGGGCAGTCGCATTTGGGGGGGCTGGGCTAATGTGCCCCCAATGGTATTGAATGGCTGCCTCTACTGGTGTGAAGCTGCCGTAAATGGAGCGGGACAACGACTGATGCAGGCTAAAGAGGATGGCACTGAAGTTCGCGTCCTGCTTCAAGTGCCATCCGTTTCTATGCCAGATAGTACGATTGAGAAGCTGACCGCTTACCGGGGAAAACTCTACTTACGAATTCTCGAACAGCGTAAGTTGGCGTCAGGTGGATACGATTTCGTCTCGACCATTTTCTGGCTGCAATTGGGAGATAAGCCCCAACTCAAAAAAATGCTGCGGGGAGCGATTGGCAGTGAACGGGAGAGTTGGTTTGACGGCGACTATTATTATTTTGTTACGACCGAGCATCGTGAGGACACGACCGACTTTTCTACGGCAGGACTGGCAGGCAAAAGTGTGCAGACGCTTTTCCGCTATCCCCTGCCGAAGTGACACCTGGTACCCAAAAACTCATGGATGCTCAACCTGAAGAATTGAAGCAGTGAGCTGTATGATTGCGCAGCAAATCTGCTGTAGAATCAATCACACCCTTCCTGCGACATACCTCATAGGCAGTGATATAAGCGGCTGTTATAATTCCTCTGTAAACACTATTGGCAGCGATCAACCGCTTCGATGACCGGTATCCTTCAGGCTAAATCCCAATAGAGCATAGATGTTTGGCGGGATTCTCCGGTCTAACTGTTCTGGAACAGGAGTATAATGATGTCCGATCTACTCACCTCGCCTACGGTCTCTGGTATCGACCTCACGCGGGCTGTCGTGACAACAAAGCAGCCCGACGCCTTCCGCCACCTCGAACACGAAGTCGAAAGCCATTTACACAATATTCAAGGAAACATTTTCGGCGGTTTCAACAAAGACTACCAGTCTCTGCTTTTTCTGCGTTTCACCGACCTCGCAATCGCGCGGAAATGGCTCGACAGTCTCACCTGCGAGATCGCCACCAGCGAAGAAGTGCTGCGCTACAATCGCTTTTTCAAGTTGCTCAAAAAGCGTCGTGGCGGCGAGCTGGGCATACTCAAAGTGACGTGGATGAACATCGCTTTCACCTATAGTGGTTTGAGTTTTCTCGGTGCGCCCGATCTGAATGAATTCCCGATCGAGGGCGCGTTCGCGCAGGGAATGAAACAGCGCAGCGCGATTCTAGGCGACAACGGAGACAGCGATCCTATCAACTGGGTCGGCAATCTCGGCTCGAAAGACATTCATGCTGTCTTGATTATCGCTTCCGATACGCAGGAGGATTTACACACTCAGGCTGCCCGATATCTACAGAATATGACTGCGACAGGCGCTGTAGAACTTGTTTTCCTGCAGGAAGGCGCAGTGCGGCAGGACCAGCCCGGTCATGAGCACTTCGGGTTCAAGGATGGTGTTTCGCAGCCGGGAATTCGCGGCGTGGATCGCCCCGATGACCCGGTCCATAATCCAGATCAGGGGCACAACGGACAGGATTTGCTCTGGCCCGGTGAGTTTGTGGTGGGTCTGCCCACCCAGATCAAAACTCCCGACCCTAATGTTGATGGACCTAATCCGGCTCCCGGTGCGATTAGCGTGTCGGGTCCTGACTGGACCCGCAACGGCTCCTACATGGTATTCCGGCGTCTTGCGCAGGATGTCGGTGCTTTTCAAGAGTTCATAGCAAAAACTGCGGCGCGGCCCGATGTCAACATGACCCCCGAAGTTCTGGGCGCAAAGATCGTCGGACGCTACGCGAGTGGCTGCCCACTTGAACCGCTCAAAGCCGATCCTGTCGGCGATCCAAACATTGGCGACCCCGCAGCAATCGATCCGACTTTGCCGAACGACGACTCCCGCAACAACTTCTTCGAATACGACCGAGATATGGACGGGAACTATGTGCCTCGCGCCGCACATATTCGCAAAGCCTACCCGCGTAATCAGTCGCTAACACCGGATGCCAACGAAAGCGATACGCAGACTCATCGCCTGCTGCGGCGTGGTATCCCGTTTGGGACTTCGTTCCGTCCTTCGCTCGGCGCCGCGAGCCATGCCCCGACAGGTGCAAGCTACCCGGATGACCGAGGGCTGCTTTTTATCTGCTATCAGAGCAGTCTCGAGAATCAATTCGAGTTTGTACAGCAGAAATGGGTCGATAATCCGAACTTCCCGTTGCCCGGCTCCGGTCAGGACCCTTTAATCACACCGCGCGATAGCGCAATTGCAGAGGGACCGTTCGCAATTCCGCAGTGCCCGCATCTTGCTGGTATCAGTCACTTTGTTACGACGACCGGCGGGGAGTATTTCTTCCAGCCATCGATCTCGGCGTTGCTGGAGATTTCTCGTTGAATCTGTAGTTCGTGATCAGCGCAGGAGAAACGAGTCAGGGTCATGGGCAGCCGGAAACTGCCTGTGACCCTGATTTGTATATGCTGTATAGCGTAAAACCGATTCGAATTCCATTTCACTCACAGTATTCGGGTTATGAGTTTGAGGAGAGAGTACGAGTCGAAACCGGATAAGGAGCCGACAATTTTGCGCGAGGCAGTAGGGGCAGGCGGCGGTGTGCTAGAATCAATACAGCGGCTTCAATTCAGAGGAAGAAGTAGAAGGAACATCGAGGGAGATGGAGAGCACAATGCACAACATCGTACTGTTGCTGGGACTAATGACTGTCGGTTTTTCAGCCTGTCAGGATCCGCACCGCGCTAGGACGAATCCGCAGGACGCTGTTCGGCTTCGGATGGGCGCAACTGCGCCTGCTGCGACGATCATGCAGTGGCGGGAGCAGCTGCAGTCTCCGCAAAAGAGTACGCGACTCAATGCTGTCGAACTCCTCTCGAAGCAGCAGTTCGATTATGAGCCAGCCAGCCTCGTGCTATTCGACGCGCTCAAAGACAACGATGCTGAAGTGCGAGCTGCGGCAATTGCCGGACTCAAACAGTGCTTTATATCGGGACTGCCGATCGTGCCAGCATTGATTGGTTACCTGAAAACCGGCCCGGACGATGTTCGCGTTTTTGCACTCGAGACACTGAACCAGGAAGGGGATCGATCCGATTCGCTTGCTCCTCAGGCCCTCGAACTGATGCGGTCGCCCTCTCCAGCCATCCGGCGTGCTGCCATGCACTTCTATGTCGGTCATGGAAAAGACGCAAAAAAATATTCGGAAGCGATCCATCTGCAGTTGAAAGACCCCGATCTGGGAGTCCGTGCGGATGCGGCAATAATGTATCTACAATCGCATGATAAAGATGAGGCAACCGCGCTGCCAGCGATTTTGCAGTGGTTACAGAGCCCGATCGCTCAGGATCGCGTTGACGCTGCCTCGTCGTTATCTAATATCAAGACGCATAATCTGGAGATCGCTCAGGCGCTCATTCCACCGACAAGAGATAACGATGCGATCGTACGCCGATGTGCTACACTCGCGCTCGGTCATCAGGCTACTAACGATCCGGCGGTTTTGCGCGCGTTGGAAGATCGCCTCAAGGACTCAATCGGCTGCATTCGCAACACTGCTGCGCTTGCCTTACTGGAAATAAGCGCAGATCCGTACCCAATACCATCCATGACGCAGAAAGATGGCTACGATCTCTCGTCTGCTGCTCCTGCTCTGCTGGAGATGTGTAGGAATCGGCAGCCCTTCCCGCATGCTACCGCAGCGGACCTGTACGACTCAGCCTATATAGACGACCGTGAAGCTCGAAGTCACGCTTTCAAACTACTCGGCAGGATCGGCGCAACCGACGCCACGATCGCCCCGAAGCTGATACCCCTTCTGACGCGCAACCCGACTCGCAGTGAGAACGGAGCCTATCTCGCGTTGGCTGCGATCAGCGCAGTGCGCCCTGCACTTGTCGATACGCTGTTGGAAGGGTCGAAAAAGAATGACGAGCCCAGCCGCGCATGGGAGCTGTCGGCGCTGTTCACAGCGCAGCGTAACCGGCCTGAGACCTTAGCGGTCCTCAGAAAACGCTTCGATGAGGAGCAGTCTATTGTGCGCCATGAAGCACTTTTAAGGCTGATCGCAGTCGATCGCTTGAGGCTCGTCGGCGACTTTTACCGGCCGCCATTCGATGTCTCCGAGTGGTCGAGCGAAGACCCGATTGGAAACAGGTATACAGCCCTTACATGGACAGAAGACGCGCCCTCCCGAGCCTGGATCGTTCGGTTGCTGCACGACAGGGACACGACGATACGTGAGTATGCAGCCAGTTGTGTCTTGAAAACGCCCCTGCTGAATCAACGTGTAATCGAGACTTTGTTCGCACTGCTCGACAGCCCGGATTTGAAAGTGCGGACCGCGGCTGGCATCGGTCTGCTGCGCGGAGCGCGTTCGCTGCTGTACAGCGCGAAGTCGGTATCCAGATCGGTCGGCAGGACTTACGAAGATTTAACCCTCCTCGACGATAAAGAGTTGAAAGACCGGACAAAAGCGATCCATTCGGTACTGGCGCGTCTGCACAGACTGCCGGAAACCGAAATGAAGAGAATCCTCGAATCCGACCTGCCGCAGGTCCTTGAATTCGACCGGTTCCTCGACCAGACGGAGGCGATGGAGTGGAGCCTGAACGTGGAACGGAAACGCAGAAAAAAATGATGACGGGTTTCCGATCTTGTCTGAATGGATAGAGTAACGAACCGTAGCTGGTTGAAATGCTGCTCGGAAAAGAATTAGAATCGCCCCGGCAACAGACATTGACAGATAATGAG
>JBBQPY010000064.1:0-25091 GCA_038216735.1 Chthonomonadales bacterium | reverse complement strand
GAAAACGCGTTCTTTATATGAGGTCTAGGAAATGCAGGACTGCAGTCAGGGATGATCGTGGGTTTGCGCTGCCTCCAGGCGCGGTTCAGCGAGGTTCAGGCGGTACAGAATCTGGTTGTAGTTGTAGCGCGGGATCGGGTGCGGATTGCCGGAGAACTCCGCCGTGTACGTGCCCTCGAAGTAGATGACTCGCCCGCCCGCCTCGTCCAGAAACGGGTGATGCACTGGGTTGTAAAACGTATATTTTTCATGGGTCAGTATCTTGACTGCCCGCTGCCAGTGCCCGCACGGATCGTCGGCTTCAGCATACACGATCTCGCCGAGCGAGGACGGTTTACCGTCCTGCTGCGTTGCGATCAGCAGCCACTTCTTACGCCATGGGTTCCACGTCACGCTTCCGCCATGCCCGAGCACCGTATTGCCCTGCGCGTCCTGCGGCAGAAAGTGCGCTTCCTCCAACTTCAATTTGCCCTGCCGAACCAGCTCCGCCTCCCGCTGAGGAGTGATCGGCGGGGCTTCTTTTTGCCAGCGGTACAGAGCACGACCGGCAGCGTCGCGCCCTACGTCGCCGTTCGCAGTCAGGCAGGTATACGCCTCGTACCGTGTAGGATCGAGGAGCGCTTTCGGGTCGTTCGGCACACGTACGACGGGATAGGTGAAGCCGCTCATCAGGTAGTCCGTGCCGTTTTCGGTTTGGCGGATTGGATGTCCTTCCAAAAAGCGCCAGGGTTCGGCGAGGGGCAGAGTCTTGACGAATTGAAATTCGCTCCTCGCGTCATCCCAACGCACCCAGCCCTGTTCGCGCTTTTTGTCCAGGCTCTCCATGCGGGCATAATAGGCGAACAATGGGGCATCGGCGGTTTTGCCAGCCGTAGTCAAGCCGCTGATCCAGATCGGTCCGGGCTGTGTGGTCGGGCACATCGCCTTCGGATCACCGTCGGCATCGGTGAAGTAGCGATAGTCGAACCCCGCGTCCGCGCCCGTATGTCCTGCCGGAAACGAGGCGACCGATCCCGTCGTGCGGAAGTTGCCCAGCGGATACGAAGGACGGGCGGTATCGCCCCAGAACCAGAGCATTTTGCCTCGATGCACGATCGCAAAAGCCGTGTCCTGTCCCATGACGTGTCCCGATAAAACTGGCTCGCGCAGCGGTACGGGCGCTCCGGTGAGAAGGCTGTCGCTGTAGATTCCGGCTCCGGTCAGGCGGCAGAGGCGTTCGGCGATATTGCGACGTGTGAGGGTGAGGACGGCGCGCCCGCCGGGCAGCGGAGTGAGGGCGGTACCGTGATAGCCGAAGTGGTCGGCGGGGAAATCGTAGCCGTCGCTGGTGACTGTGAAGAACACTTTCTGCCGCATCAGTCCCGGCTCGTTGAAGGCGGCTATGCCATTGCTGTCGGTGATATACGCGATTTCATTGGTGGTTTGCAGCGTGACGAGCGGGACGCCGCGCCCGGTCTGCGCGTCTATCACGCGTATCTGAAAATAAGGTGTCGGGGGTTGGGCATTTTGAGGACGCACAACGGAGAGGAGCGGCAGCAGGAATAGACTGGCGAGCAGCATACCAAACTTCATCCTATCTCCTCGACTTACGCTGAGTAACCGGCGAATCGGCAATGTCGAGACGAACCTGTATCTCCCAGCCCAGGTGCGAAGAGACAGCATTCAGCCGCAGCAAAGGGAGCTCTAGAAAACGACAGGTACGAACGTTATTGCGGACGGGGAACTTGGTTGAAGGTAAGCAGGAAAATCTTTCGATCCTCCTCATTGAGCTGCTGTCCAAGGGAACTCGCCTGCTCATAGTGCTGACGATGCGATGCGGGATCGCCGCCAAGTGCGCAAGCGTCCGCCATTGCCGCGTGCGCGAAAGCCAGTTCCCATTTCTCGCTCGCTCTTCCGGTAAAATAAAGATAGGAGGAGGTGGCATACCGTAACGCAGGCTTTGGTTCGCGCATCAGCACATGCACGCGGGCAATCAGCAGTTCGGCGTGCGCCCGATTGTGCTCCGTTCCCACCGCAAACCAGTGGTATGCCGACGCATACGCCGTCCGGAAGGCCTCGTGTCGCTGCTCTTCCGTGATCGCCGCGAGTTCTGTCAGCCTCCATGCGCGGTTGTTCGCCTCGACCGCGAAATAGCGATGCCACTTTTCCGCCTCAGGCTTCTCCTCTGATTTTACCGCGTGGGGTTTCGGCTCCTCGGTCATCGTCCACTCCTTTGCCATCGCGCTGGCAGCCTACCTTCTATCAGACGAAAAGCAGTTGACAAAGTGCCATTCTTCGAGGCTTTTCATCGAAAAGCAAGACTGCTGATACCATGAATCTGTCCCCTCCGTACGAAGGAGGGGACTGTAGAATGGTGATAAGAGAGCAGGCAAACGCTTAGAAATGAACGGCAAGCTGCGTGGTGAAGACACTGGTATTGGAGGTGCGCGAGGGACCCAGCAGGCTGCCATACGTCAGGTCCTGGCTGCTATTGATCTGGTAGGCGAGTTTGAGGACGGCGTTGCGGGTCAAGTTTAACCCCGCGCCGAGCGTGATGTACTGCCCGATCGGAGACGTGCGCCCGCCATTCAACGAGTAGGCATCTGTCAGGTCATAAAAGACGCCCTCATACGCCGCGCTAAGCGAAAAACGCTGGTTTGGGTTCCACTTGAAGCCCGCTCTGCTGCGGATGATGTTGCTGCCAGCGAGCGGATCGTTGGAGCCGCCCGCGCCCGAATAAAGGTCGCCGCCGACGAAGGCATTGATGCGGTTGGAGAAATTATAGGAGAGCTGCAGACTCGGACCTTGCAGACCAAATGCGCCCGGAGCCGCCATGCCGCCGGGTGTGCGGAGACTGCCCGGGACGAGGAAGTTCGAGTTGAGGTACTGGTAGCCGAGCGAAGCGGCAACTCCGCGACTGCGATAGCCGAGTTTCAATCCGTACGCGCTGGTGTCGCCGTCAGCGTTGTCTGCCGCCAGAGAGTTGTCGGCGCGCAGAGCTTCCGCCGAAACGGTGAAGTGCCGTAGCGGGTTGACGCTCATGTTTGCCCCATACAGCGTCGTGCCGAGACTGGAGGGGTCGGTCAGCGCGAGCGGCGAGGCAGCAGAAAAGTCGGTGCGCGACAGTCCTATCTGTCCGAAACTCCACAGCGGCAGCTCGATATGCAGACTGCTGTTCGGGCTTCCAGCAAGCGCCCCTGGCGCTCCCAGTGCTCGGTTTGTATTCGCGAGAGAGCGGTCGGTCGAGAAAATACCATCGATAGAGAGCGGGTCGTTCGGACTGCCGCCAAAAAAGGATCTGCGCAGCCCATTCGATCCGTTGAGCAGAGAGAGCTGTGAACCGAATCGATTGGCTGTCGCTCCGAGGGAGTTCAGACTAGAGAGCGGACGTGTAACGCTCTCGGATTTGAGGTTCAGCGAGTTCAGACGCGTGTCGGCCTCCTGGACATTGACACCGACACTTTTCAGTTCGCCGGAGAACTCCTGCAGAAGGCCGTGCAGCGCAGAAATATCGCGCGCCTCGAGGCGGGCACTGGCGCGTGCCGCCGCCCTGTCGCTTTCATCGCTTGAGGAAGTGGAAGGCTGGAAAAGTGTGCCCAGAGCGCGTTTGAGCGCAATGGCAAATTCGTAACGGGTGAGAACACGCTTGCCTGTGAAATAGCCGTCTGCGTACCCGATGAGCAGGCCGCTGGCCTGCAGATCGGTCAGCGTCTGGTAGGAGGAGCTGGATGCTGGGACGTCCTTGAACGGCTGTGCTTCCTGTGCGAACGCGGACATGCCGGGCAGAGAAAGGCATAAAGCGGACGTGCCGAGCGACCACCAACCTATTTTTCCACATCTTCGTTTGCGCGCCGCGAACGTCATGACCATCTCCGTAATTATCAGTATAGTTTCAAATGATAAAGGTATCGCTGCGAATCAGAACCATTCCCGTATCGTAAAAGTCTGCCCGACTGTAGGCAGAACAAAACATCGGAAGATATACGGACCGATCCGCCCTCATTACAAAGGGGCAGCAGGAGCGCGAATCATCGGGAATTTCGCCGGACAACACATCAAAGGGGGACAGACTCTATTATGACATTTTTCTGTCCGTTTGTCGAATCTTTTTCGACACAATCTTGGCATAATCTGCGTCATATTTCGTCGGTCGAAAACCGCTCCCAAAAACTGATGCCGCGATTCTGCTCTGCTTCATTCTTTTTATTGTTCAAGGAGGGGTGGGAAGTGGTGCAACAGCCTCTGGTTCAACCTGAGGATGCGCTGTTCACTCAGCCTTTTGGCGCGTTGCTGCGCATTCTTACGGTCGAGAAATCGAGAATAGCAAGCCGCCCGATCGAATGATCGGGCGGCTTGCTATTCTTTGATCGAGAAACTCGGACGTAACAAGGATCGTAACTATTCACCCTGCCTTCAGTCGCACTTACAGTCAGAATACCTGTATTCGCTCCCCTCTCCCGAAGCTTCGGGAGAGGGGATTGGGGTGAGGGTGCATAGTTACCAAGGATCCAGTAGCAGGATCACGCGTCCGACGCTGCTTTTGCCGCCTGCTCGACCTTCTTCAACTCATTGGGTTTGAGTTTCTGTCCGGCGAGCGCGAGCAGCCCATCGATGGCTTCTGGCTTTTGCGCGTGGCGTGCCGATCGGATCAACGTACTGAAACCAGCGACACCACCGTCAAAAGCAAGAATCTGGTCACGCGCCGCGTCGGCTTCCTTCGCTTTATCCAGCCCGACAAGCGCCTCATAATAGATTGCTGCCCTGTCGAGATAAAACTGCTTCATTGAAGCACGTTCTTCGGCATCATCGCGCGTATGAGACTCGATAGAATTGAAGCTGTTGATGTTCTCGGTAATTCGTGATGCAATCGCGCCCGCCCCCGCTAACAGATCGGCATAATGACGAACCACGATCATCTGCTCAGCGGCATCCTCATAGAGCAAGGCAGCAGTGGCTGGACGACTTTTTTTGAGCTTACTGTAGGCTGCGAGCGTCCGTTCCTTCTCACCAAGGTAATTATTACAAGCTGTGAAATCGCTAGCACTATCATCCGCATCCCCTAGCTTATCCAGATCAGCCCGCGCAGCATCGCGGAACTGCTTCAGAGCAGTGATCGCCAGAGGATAATTTTTGCCCAGTTCTACGATGTCGGACAGCAGAATGGAGAGACGAACGCCTGCAAAACCGGAGGATCCTCGGCCCTTCTCAAGACACCAGAAGAACTCTTTTGCCGCCTCCGCATAGCGCTTTTTCTCGGCAAGCGCCCTCGCATAGTCCATACGCGCCATCGGTGAGTTCATACCCGCTACGACCAGCTTCTTTTTTGCCCGCGCTACGCTGTCGTTGCCCGCGAGCGACTGCCGCGCTTCGCTGAGGAACTCCTGCGGTTCGCGATAGCCCACCAGACTATCGATTGCCTTCTGATTCGATCCGATCAGCATTATGGTCGGATAGGCGTCGATCTTGTACCGAGCAGCAAGCGCTGGCTCCTTTTCGGCATCTATTTTGCAGCAGACGGCAGTCTGCTTCAGCCAGCGACGAACTGCTGCATCCTTCCAGGTCACCTGATCCATCTTCTTGCATGGTCCGCACCAGGTCGTATAAAAATCGACGAGCACGATTTTGTTGGTTCGCCGTGCCTCCCGGCAAGTCGCCGCGAACCCGCCCGTATAAAACGGCTCTTCCGCCGCCGCGCTGACTGCCGAACACAAGCCGAACGCAAGCGCGCAAGCTGCAATGTAACGCATAGATTCTCCCCGGGAAAGAGGCACCCGATCAGGAATGCCGAAGCAGTGACGAATCGTCCTACAGTCGCTTTTCTCTTTTATTGAGCTCTTTTCTTTTTGGCTCTTGCTTCGTTACTGCCGCTGGCGATAAGGCTATTGGGACGGTATCAAACCGGTTCCAGAAACTCGATACGGTTATCGAATGGGTCGAGGAACGAGAACCTGTTCAGTCCGGGAATCGGTGTCTCTTCCTTGATTTTGACGCTCTTGCTGACAAGGTAGCGACGGACACTCTCCAGATTAGCTACTTCGAACGCCGGATGACGCTTCGATCTGCTCTGCCCATCCTCGACGCCGATATGGAGCTGAAGCTCGGCAATCCGGAACCATAACCCGCCGTTGGGTTTGAGCGCTTCCGGCTTTTCGATCTCTTCGAGCCCGAGCACTCCCGTATAGAAATCTCGTGCCTGCTCTTCGGCTCCCGAAGGAATACAGATTTGGATATGGTCCAGCCGCAAGATACGTACTGGTGGTGTCATAGTCCCTTCCACTCTGATTCTTTTATAGGTTTGCGGGCGAGCAATGCGAACGTTTGTGGCAGACAGTGCAGCATATCGGCGGGAATGTTCGGAAACTGGTTCCAGAACGGTTCGGAGTACTCTTGAAGCTGTTCGATAACGAGACCCGCTCCGATCACGCTGTTGATGATCTGTGCCAGCGTACACTGCCGGTAGCGCGGAGTCGCTTTCGTGACCCTTGAAAACAGTCCCTCCCGCAGTTTCTCGGAGAAGTAGTCGCCGTGTTCCCTGTCCAGTACAAAGGTCGCCGCCTGCTGATCCCACACCCAGGTCATCGGATGCGCTTCCAATATGAACAACCGCCCGCCGGGCGCGAGGAGACGTGCTGCCACTCTTGCCCATGCCGGAAGATCGAGCATCCAGCACAGTGCGCCCTTGCCTGTATACACCAGATCGGCGGTTCCATCGAGTTCGGCCGGCGTCTGCAAAATATCAGAGTGGTACCATGTCGCCCGAGCGCCGAGCGTATCCGACTTTCGACGCGCCGAGGCAAGCAGCCGCTCGCTGATGTCCACGCCAACGACTTCCGCCGCTCCCTGCTGAAGCAGAGAGAGGGCGTCCAACCCTCCAGAACACTGCAGGTGGATTGCGCGCTTACACCAGGGAGTGAGATCGCCGAGCAACTGCCGCTCGGACGCGAAAAGGAAGTTACCTCCCGATCGCAGGAACTCGACAGCATCAGCCTCACCCCCCTCGCCATGCGAGTAGGTGTCCGCGATCTCGTCCCAGAAGGCTCCCGTCTCTTTCTGTATAGCGGGAATGTCCATAGCGGTAGCGCACCTTTCGCAGCCTCTGAAAACAGACCGTCAGCCAGCTGAATTTAGATGGCGACGGTTCAAATGCCTCATCTTTGCCTTGAAATGAATTATACTTGAAATGGATTATAAAGGAAAATCATGCGAGTTCAACAGAACCCTGTAAGGATTCGAACGGCAACAAACGCTGATGTCGTTCTGCTTTCGCAATTGAGCGAAGCGACTTTCCGTGAGACATTCGGTGAAGTGAATACGCCCGAAGACATGGACGCCTACGTCCGGGGAAACTTCTCCTCCGAGCGACTGACGCAAGAGTTAGCCGACCCGCTTGCGACGTTTTTGATTGTCGAGTTATCAGGGAAGCCAGTGGGATATGCCAGATTGAATAGCGGCGCTGCAGATCCCTGTGTCAGCGGCGCTGATCCGATTGAACTGGTGCGTTTGTATCTGCTTGCCACAAATATCGGACAGGGTATCGGTACGGCATTGATGCAGCAATGTATCCAAAACGCGAAAAGTCGCGGATTCAAAACGCTCTGGCTCGGCGTTTGGGAGCATAACTTGCGTGCGCGAGCATTCTACCGCAAATGGGGTTTTGAGGAGATAGGCAGCCACATCTTTCAGCTAGGCAATGATGCGCAAATTGACCTGATCCTGCAAAAATCGTTATCGGCGGAGTGAAATCTCTCGAAAAGTGAAGCGATCGTATTTCGTGCTTTTCACAGAACGCGCTCGATACATGTTTGAAAGCAGAGCGCAGCAAGCCTGCGAACAATACAGCCGCGCCGTTAACGCGCCGTCACCGCTGCATTTCAGGCTCCATGACACTTTTTGAATTTCTTGCCGCTGCCGCAGGGGCACGGTTCGTTGCGCCCGACTTTGTAGGGTGCGACATAGGGAATGCCCGGCGCGACCAGTTCGTCGTTGGTCTCGATCGCTTCGTCGTCCTCATCGTCCAGATCGGCTGATAGCCCGCCCGCACTCGCAGCCGCTATCATATTCTTCAACTCACCGGTCGGGCGCCTGGCGAGACGTGGCAGATCGAAATGCTCCTGCACGTCATAAAGCTGGACAGCCATCTGATCGACGCGATCCTCCGCGAAGGCTTTTTCGATCGCTGGCAGGCTCTCTCTGGCTCCGAGATCGAGAAGGTCGGAAATGATGTAGGCGTTGAGCGTATCATCGTCCTGCTCCGTTTCTAGAATCTGTGTCAGAAAGCGTACAACCTCCTCTCTAACCTCGGAATGGTCTTCTGCGATCTGCTCCAGGCTGCTGCTCGCCCCCACGCGAAGAAATGAACTCGCGTTCTTGTCCGTCAACTGTATCATCAGCGCAGGGATGGCGTACGCCCCGACCGCCGAATAGTAGAAGGGCATCTCCTCGCGCAGAATATCGTCATCCGCGTCGAGCAGCAGCATCAGCGATTCCACACCCGCGCGGGCTGCCTCACCCATCTGCGCGAGCACTTTCACGGCATTATAGGACGTGAACGTGCGCGGATCCTCGTCCACTGCTTCCGGTCGCCAGTAGTCGTAGTAGGACTCGTCGAGAGCCATCGCAATCAACTGGGCGACCGCTTTCTCGGAATTCGACTCCTGCAGCTGACGGGCAATGATTTTATACTGCTCTTCATCTTCCTGACTTTCCCCGAAGGTGAGCAGGCGTGCATAGGGTTCCGGTAAATTGTGCTGTGGCAGCAGCGGTTTCGGCGGCGTTTTCTTCGGCGCGGGGGGAGCCACAGCTTTACTTTTCGGTTTATAAGTCGGTACTTTTGCCATCATTAATTTCCTTCGGTGAGTGGTTACAGCAGATTAAGGTTGCGCCGCTTCCAACTCCCTCCTTCGTAGAGAGAGAAAAGAAATACGCGACGTCGCCCGCGATCCCACAATCGTAATGGACATTTTATACTTCTAAAAATAGACCGCCGAAAGCATCGAGGGAGTGCGAATCGGAGGATAGGGCAATCAAATCTTCCGACGTGCCTGCCATTTCCGTCTGATCTGCAGGCGCTCGAACGCTCTCGACCAATTGCAGTCCGGTCAGAAAACGCGACGGCGCGGCGGAGGCATCGTTCCAGCTATCGAGCGAGGAAACGGTCAGCAGGTCGCGGGCACGCGTCGCGATCACATAAGCGATGCGTCGCTCTTCGTTGATATCCTCGGCTTTGCGATGCGGCAGAATGTCCTCCGACCAGCCAACGCCGAACACATAGCGCCATTCCAGCCCCTTCGCGGAATGCCCCGTTCCGAGCGTCACATCATCCTGTTCGCGGCGCTTTTTCGCGCGTTCCGACTTGCGCCGTGCCGCCTCCTCGCGCACTTTCTGCACCGCTGCCAGATACCCGCCGATCGTCTCATAGTGCGCTGCTGCCGCTTGCATACGCTGAATGTTCTGGATGCGGTCGTTATCCTTATCACCCTCTTTGTTCTTTGCTGTGGCACGCTCACCGCCCTCGTCGCGACGCAGCCAGTCGTCGAAATAGGTCAGCGCGCGGATCAAGCGAACTGCTTCTCCGGCGTGCAGCAGGCTATGCAGACGCTCGTCGAGACGCTTCATTTCCTGAACGAGCAGCCGCATTCCCTTGTGCGTTTTCAGGTCTTCGGCATGAAATTCGGGCAGTATGTCCCAGATACGTTTGCCCCGAATCTCGGCATGGTTCTTGAGCTGTGAACCAGTCGAGCGCGAGATTTTACGGTTCGGCACATTGAGCAGCGCAAGCAGCCACTCGTCGGGGTATTCCGTCTGCCCCGGCAGTAGTTTGGGCATCGGTTTGCCCGATCGAGCATCGGCGGCGAGCGCGAAAAAGTTGAGGTAGGAGAGGATACCCTGCACCTCTTTGCGGGCATAAAAATCGCCGTCTTCGCGAATTGTGTATGGAATTTCAAGTGCGGCGAAGTTGCGCTCGAACGCCTCGGATTGCGCGTTGGTACGATAGAGAACCGCGATATCGGAGAACTTCGCGCCGCGCTGCCGCAGATGCAGTATCTGCTCCCCGACTGCCAGCGCCTCGACATCGGGATCGGCATGGCGATGCCAGTTCACGGGCTCGCCGTCCTCGCGTGTCGGTACGAATGCGAGCGCGCGGCGCTCCTCATCCTGCCGGATCAGACTGTCGGCGAAAGTGAGTATCGCGCGCGTCGATCGGTAGTTTTCGCGCAGTTCGTAGACCTTCGTGCGCGGATTGGCGGAGAACCGCTGAAACGTTGTGATGTCCGCGCCGCGAAATCCGTAGAGCGACTGATCGAGGTCGCCGACGAGCATCACGTTCTTATGATCGCGCCCGAGCGCGAAGGCGATCGCGTACTGCGGCGCGTTCATATCCTGGCACTCGTCGACGATAATATGCGTGTAGCGTTCGGCGCACTGCTTGCGCAGTTCTTCGTCTTTTTCGAGCAGCGCGGCGACATCGAGTATCAGATCGTCGAACTCCCGCAGCTGCTTTTCCGCTTTCGCTTTCTCATAAGCGCGCCATGCGCGCGCAAAATCCATATCCTCCGAGGATCCATCGTGTTTGTACGCGATCGCGGTAACGCCCGTGTTTTTCTGGTAGGAAAGACGGCTCAGAAAGTTGCCGACTCCGCCTTCCAGATCGGCAGCGCAGGCGGTCTCAGCGAGATTGCGCCGCAAAAACTCGTCTGTAATCAACTGGAACTTCGTGCCGGTCAGCTTGAGTATCTGCAGGCAGAGCGCATGCATTGTCGTGATGTGTGCCGACGCGAGACGCTCTTTCGGCAGCAGCTGCTTGAGACGGGAGCGCATCTCCTCGGTCGCGTCGTTGGTGAAGGTCGTGACGAGCAGGCGCCTGCCCTGTGCGACGAGCCGCGCGGCACGCAGTGTCACAACGCGCGTCTTGCCGCTGCCCGGTCCGGCATAGACGGCCGCAGGTCCCGCATCATGCATTCCGGCAGCGCGCTGACTCGCGCTCAAGTGCTCCCAGCTCGTCACAGCAAACTCCTATTCCAGCGTGTTACCAATTCATCTGTGCAGGCTAAGCCTAATCAGTCGCATGTTGTTTCGACTCTCGCTCGACCGGGTCGAATGCTGCTCGATATGTGCTCTGAGATTCACCATAGAGGGTACTGTTTTCCTGCGCATTGTCGTCTATTCGCGCTTCACTCTTTTCTGTTTTACTTCTCGTCTGCACCCTGATATCTAACCAGTACCCACCGTTGCCTGCGATCGGAAATTCGATCAAACAGCAGAAAGCCCCATTTCAGCTTCGTGAAAAGGGGGCTTTGTAACACTTAAACGGGTATGCACTGCGGGATCTGGTCAGTCATCTTCGTTTCGCTGACGAAGGTGACCCGACAATGGCGAAATCGCAGTCGGCGCCGTGCAGCAGCGCGAGCCGAGGGCGCCGGAATAAAACTCTGTTTGTGATTTCGACGTCGCTCGGATGCTGTGGGACTTGCGCAGCAGTCCATGTGGCGTTCGCATGAACCGCTCCTCCGAGATCTGAGCGTTGATGATATAGATCGGCAACTCATCGGCGGTCAGACTCACGATTTCAGCAGCATGAGCGGTACCGCCCGCATTAAGCCGCACAAAGCCCACCCCATAGAGCAATACATAGCCTGCAATCGCGCCGCGCAGCGCGAGCGAGACAAAGCGGGGGCTGCTCTTACGCGCCCACTCCAGAATCAGCAGCGGCCCGAGAAGGCAGACCATCTTCGCGATAATGAATGCAGTCAGACCCATCTCCCAGTAATGACGAAACAGGGGATTCGCCTCCTGCGCTCCGTTATGCTGTATAAAAACTACTGTCGTGACGAGATCGGCAATCCCGATTGCCCCAATTACCCAACTCTCCCTGGCGATCTTCATTTTTAGATCCTTCTATACAGGCAACTTTATATCTGGCGAGCATCCTGCGAGATTATGGCCGTGGCCCGCTAACGCTTACAAAATTGTGTACGAAAGCGCCTCGCGCTTTCGAGCGCTCCAAAGCAGTGTGCCTACGATGCGCCTCTGATGAGTGGTGTCTTGACGACACACATTTATCTTTGTTCACAATCATCATTGTGCCCAGCCGTTCACAAAATTGTTCCTGCGTGCTCAATACACAGCTACACCGGAGTGACTTTTATCGACCTTCCGTCGAATCGTCTCTGAAGCAAAGGGAAGAGCAGGTGAAGTTACGTAATGTTTCCATGTTTTCGGCAGAAAAAGCACATGTAATTACGAGCAAAAATTCTCTGCGCTCATTTGTAGCAGCCAATCCGAAACGACCGGGCAACATCGCTCTTTTTCTGACTAAACGCCGCTATTTTCTATACATCAGTATTTGGGCATGCAAGCCGCCGCGCATCTGCCAGGCTGTTCGGGTAAAATGCAGACACCATACCGCTCCTGATTTGAAATCGAGTGAGAGCACAGGAATACCTTCATGGATAGATCGTCACGGCATTGCTCGGTTCTCTCACTTTGCATTGCCGGGCTTGTGGCTGTTGTCGCAAGGGGCAATAGTGCCCCTGTTCCACAGGCGAAGGGCAAACATGCCATTCGTATAGTTGGGTGCAGCGAGCACGTACAGAGCCTAAAACGCGGCGTGGGCGCGAATCATCTGGAAGCGGCGGATTTCAGAGTTCTGGCGCCTGGAGTCTCCTGGTACTATAACTGGCACTTCGAACCCGGTCAGGCCGGTGTGCCTCCCAGGGATGTGCCCATCGCCTTTCTGCCGATGAGCTGGGGCGATCGTCCTGAAAGTCTGGCGGGGCTCGAACGCTACCTGGCAGCCGGGCACAAACCGCGACAGATTCTGGCGATCAACGAACCCAACCTGCGTGGGCAGTCGTTCCTTCCTCCGCGGCAGGCTGCAACCCTCTACGGAAAGATCAAAACTATCGCCGACAGGTATCACATTCCCGTCACCGGCCCCCAGATGGCAATCGGTTCTGCGCCCGCAGACAGTATCGCAGCGATGGATCCCATCGAAAACAAAGAGCTGAGATATACCTTTATGGTGCCCTATCTCAAAGCATTCCTCTACTACACAGATAGTGCCAGGAGCGAGGTATCCAGCCTGGGAATTCATCCGTATGAGAACGCAGGGGGACTCATTGCCCTCACTGAGTTGACCCACAAGACATTTCGGCGACCAGTCTGGATCACCGAATTCAATCCCTCCACGGAGGCATTGAGCGATGCGGAGATGCTTGCCTATGTGATTCAAGTCACCGATTATATGGAGCGCACTCCCTTTGTGGCAGGCTATGCCTTTTTCAAGGAGCGTTTCGAAGGGCATCCGAAAGCCTCGCTGCTGGCACAGGAGACAGGCAAACTGACGCCCTGGGGCGCAGCCTATGTCTCGATGCCCATACACGATGCCGACCTCTACTATCGGATCCCGGGGAGACTGCAGGCCGAGAACTACGTTTCTATGGACAAAATGGATATCCAGCCGACCACCGATGACAGCGGTCTCGCCGACATGATATCCAGTGGTAGAGACGCAGGAACGGACTACAATCTCCAGGTCGACAAAGCTGGCAGGTACGCGCTCGACTTCCGCCTTGCGGGGCTGCCAGGCAAAATCAGTGTTTTCAATGGAAAGCTGCTTCTTGCCGAAGTAAACGTGCGCCCGGTTGCAGATAAATGGGAGACGGTCACAGCGCTCGTGAGATTGCCCGCTGGCCCGCAAACACTTCGTATTCGCTATGAATCTAAAGGACTGCATATCAACTGGATAGAGTTCACTAACTCCTCATTGAAAAAGCAGCGGGAACTCGAGGATCGAAAGTCCATGCGATGAAACGATACGCCTGGCTCATGAATCGTCCTTCTCCGGTCGAAACGGTACTATGGCGATCGCGGAAAAGACACCGCTCAATTGCCAGGGCAGCGAAAGTGACCGCGACAATAAATAGCGCATGACAAAGTGCCCGACAAAAAGGGAGCGCGAAACTGTCCACAGTTCGCGCTCCCATTCGTTTGCCACCTGATTTGTGCTGGCAATCCGGGCTCTGCAGTTGGTTCTGCGCTCAGAAGTTCGGAACTATCGGCATCAGGCGCGATAGTGTGTACTCTGCCGCCACTACCGCTCTGGCGCGTTTGAGCAGGTGTGCATAAGTCGTCTCGTATTCGGCGATCAGCAGGCGATCGGCATCGACGACGATCTGATTGCCCTTTGCAGCATAGTCTGCGAGGTGCTCGAGACGGTGCAGTGTGTGCAGCGCATCGAGAAGTTCGTCGACACGCATCTCAAGCGCGGTCGGCGTGGTCTCGGTCACCAGATGCTCGCCCTTGTGCCGCAGGGGAAAGTCGGCATAGGAGCGCAGTCGCTCCTGACGTACCGCTTCGATACGCCCTGCGATTACCTGCGGCAGCATTGCCGCGCTGTCCATACCACAAAATGAAGGGACTGTTTCCAATGTCTCCAGTGAATCGATGATTGCGTTCATGTTGCTATTCTCTCTACGTCGCGCACATTTGGTTGCGGCCTAATGCCGTCGGGTGTCTATACTACCGATGCTCATTCTGATGCTGAATAATGTTTTATAGCGACTTGTCTGAACGCGCTACTCTACTATAGTGGCTATGCGAAAGAAATCTGGAAAAGAAATGGAGATCGAATCGCCTCAATTTTATATACGTATAAGCCCATCGGGTACGTTTCAAATTATCGGGAGTGGTTGTGAAAATATTCACAATCCACCGGGTATCGAGTGTTCTTGCCGGGAATAGCGAGCGCCGGGTAACGCGCGCCAGCAGCGGGAACGTGCCCATAAGACCATGTCAAGCTGAGGGAAGACCGAGTCAGTTGGCTGCGCGTCGAGCGAATTCAGAAGTAGAACTCGATGTTTTTGCTGCCGAGGGTGAGCCCGAGTTTTTGCAGTGTTTCGAGGATACTCGCCTGCGCTTGCGCGCGAATATTGTCCTTTTCGGCCGTATCCGTGAAAATCCGCTCGGCCTTCTCCTGCGCTTTGGGAACGATGTTGTCATCGCGCCAGAACTTGCCCGACTCGGCGTTCTCGACGTGGAGGTGGATCGTCGGCGGGTAGACGATGATAGGCGGCAGGTGGATACGCAGCAGGATCGTGCCATCCGCCCGTTTGGTCTTCATGACGTCTTTGTCCGAGAGACGCGAGAGGTCGATACCCGCTTCGACGCTGCCTTCGGCAACGACAAGCGCCTGGTTGTGGGTCGCCCAGTGGTAAATGGAGTGTGCGCCCGGAATGTTGGCGAGTACTCCTTCCGGCTCCGTCTGAGTATCGATGTGCAGCACCTCTTTCATGCTTTTCGTGATCGCATGAAGCTGCCCGATTCGCTGTGTCGCGAGAATGATCGGTCCGGCGTCGGGCTCCTGCGCGCTCGATCCCCAATGTCGCCAGAGAAAGCCGATGACTAGAAGTGCGAATACACCGGCGATTCCGGCAGCTATACGACGCTGTGACGCGACCGTTTTTTTGTTTGCGGCGGCGGAACTGCCAGCAGGCGCTAGGTTGAAACGCGGCATAAAAAACTCCCGGGCGGCTCACACCCACTCTGCTTACGATGGAAAATAGTGCTGTGACCCGGCAAAATCCCGGGCGCCTCCCTGGTCTGGAATCGCGATCGAGAAGTGGCTGACGGCGACGTACCGGACATGCTCGATGGCCTCAAATCCGTCTGGAATGGCGACATTCGCTTGCCCGGGTGAGAGTGCGTCGAGCCCGCAAAAGCAATTGACAGCAGTCAGGCAGAATGCCGCTTCCAACGCATGACTACGAAGTTTGCACTCCCACCAGTTCCGCGTCTGACGATTCGGCATCTGCCAGTTCCGCGCGCTGGGATCCCATCTGCATCGTCACCATCTCGCTGTATAGACCGCCCCGCGCCATCAGCGCGGCATGGCTGCCCTCCTGGATCAGGCGACCGTCCTCGAACACGAGAATTTTGTCGGCGCCACGCACGAGCGAAAAACGGTGTGAAGTGACGAAAGTCGTCCGTCCCTGCATCAGCCGCTCCAGCGCCTGTGTGATGATCGCCTCCGATTCGGGTTCGACGCTCGAGGTGGGTTCGTCGAGAATCAATATCTCAGGATTGGTCAGAAAAGCACGCGCTATCGAGAGACGCTGCCGCTGTCCTCCTGAGAGTTTGACGCCGCGTTCGCCGATTTCCGTCTCATATCCCTGCGGCATTTCGGCGATGAAGTCCTGCGCGTTTGCGGCTTGAGCGGCGGCTTCGATCTCCGCCATCGTGGCATCCGGTCTGCCATAGCGAATATTTTCGAGCACCGTGCCATTGAACAGAAAAGTCTCCTGCAGCACGATTGCAAGTCGGCGGCGCAGGCTCTCCTGCGTCACGCTGCGCACGTCCTGCCCGTTGACGAACACCGCGCCGCCCGTCACATCCCAGAAGCGTGGCACGAGATTCAGCACCGTCGTCTTGCCTGCCCCACTCGGTCCGACGAGCGCGACCATCTGGCCGGGCTCGGCGATGAATGAAACATCGGTCAGGATCGCTTTGGCGCCGTAGGCGAACGAAACATTGCGAAACTCGACCAGCCCTCCGCCCTTTTCGAGCGTCAATTCAGTGGCGCCAGGCGTATCGGTCACGCTCTCAGGGGCATCGAGCAGTTCGAAGACTCGACTGCCAGCGGCGTTGGCGCGCTGCAGAAGCTCGTTGATCGTTGCGAGCTGATTTATCGGGGCGAACAGCTGCCACCAATAGCCTCTGTAAGCGACCAGACCTCCCACCGTGAACTGACCGTGCAGCGTCAGCCATGCGCCGTAGCCTACTGAGAGTATGTTGCTGAAGAATCCTACGAAGCGCACCGTCGGGAAGAAAGTGTTGCGTGCCAAGATTGCGCGGAAGTTGGTCTGCACGTACTGCTCGCCGGTCTGCTCAAATCGACTTTGTTCGGTGCGCTCTTTGGCGAAGGCTTTGATCAGCGTCAGCCCATTCAGGTTCTCCTGAAGTCGTGCATTGACCTCGCCCAGCCGGTCGCGTGCCTCGCGGTAGATCGCCTTGACGCGCACATTGAAATAGCGCGTCAGGAAAAAGACGATGCCGATCGGCAGCAGTGTAATCAGCCCGAGCCGTACATTCAAGCCAATCAAAATTCCAGCGACGACGAGGAAACTGAGTAAGTTGCCCACCACTGAATCGATGCTTTGAAAGCAGAATTCCTGCAGCACATCGACGTCGCCCATCGCCCGCGCCGTTAGATCGCCAATGCGATTGTCGCCGAAGTAGGCGAGCGACTGCCGCTGAAGTTTGGCATAGACGGCGTTGCGCAGGTCGAAAACGAACCGCTGCCCAACTCGCTCCAAAATGATACCTTTGACGGCGTCGAGCAGCGTCGCTAGCCCTTGAATCGCGAACATCAGCAGGAGCGCCGGAACCAGCATTCCGACGCGCTTCTTCACTATCACGACATCGACTATGTATCTCCAGATCAGTGGATGTGCCGAGCCGAGCGGTGTCGCGATCAGCAGCAACACGACCCCAAGCGCAATTTTTTTTCGATGCGGGCTCAGGTAGGGCAACAGACGGCGAAGGACGTTGATATTCGGTCTGCCAGCGATAGTGGCAGGCTGATAAGTTTGGGCGACGGCATTCAGGGACTGTCTCAAAACGAACTCCTCGATACAGACTATGAAGGAGGGAAATAGAGCGGAATTAGAGTTATTTCTCTCACTTTTGCACCTTCTATCGTATCACAAAATATCACGAAACCGCCTCAGAAGCTGTCATAAAAATACCAGCCCGACCGATTCGTCAATCGGTCGGGCTGGTAGGCTATCAGATCAAGCGGGTCGGGCAGAGCGTGCCGTCCGGAACTCCTAAGCTAATGCTGGATCAGCGGGCTGCGTTGGGCATATCGCCGGGATCGGGCGGAGGAGGACCTCCGCCATCGGGCCCGGGCGGGGGCGGGCCGTTGTCATCGGGTGGCGGTGGCCCGTTTCCATCGGGCGGTGGGGGACCGCCAGCGCCATCAGGACCGCCGGGTCCTCCAAATCCACCTGGGCCACCCGGACCTCCACGACCGCCTCCATGTCCTCCAAATCCACCCGGTCCTCCGGGACCACCGAAGCCGCCTGGACCACCAGGTCCTCCGGGACCACCGAATCCACGGCGAGGATGCGCTTTCATATAGGCATCAAGCTTAGCGCGCTGATCGGCCGTCAACACCGCCAGCAGTTTTTCGCGGTTCTGGCGCATTCCCTCGCGGCCAGCGCCAGGCTGTGGAGCAGGGGCGGCGGCAGCGATCGTCGCCATCTGCTGCTTCTGGGCTGCCGTCAGCTTCAGGTCGCTATAAACTTCGGCGGGGATTCCCGCTCTGCGCATCGTGTCCATCTGCTTTAGAAGGGTGGGCAACGCTTTTTTCTGCCCGGCGGTCAATACGGCTTCGATGCTGCCAGTCGCTGCTTTATCGATACTTTGCATTTTTGTCATCAGCGCCATCATATCCGGGCGGCCGCCAGGATTACCTCCCGGTCCGCCGAACCGGGGCATACTGTCCTGGCGCTGCTGACGTACGTCCTTCTGGATTTGTCCGATCTTCGCTGTCTGGGCAGCGCTGAGCTTCAGTTCGGACGTCAGCAGTGTAACGGGGACATCAACGATCGATATCGTTCGCGGACCGCCGAAGCCCGGTCGCCCCGGACCTCCAAAACCTGGTCCGCCCTGTCCGGGTCCACCGCGCGGCGGCCCCCCGCCGGGAGGTCCGCCCTGCGCATTTGCATTCGAGAACGGGGCGCTGGCAAACAGGGCCATCAGCGCCAAACTAATTCCGGTAATTGAGGAGCGGCGTTTCATTTTCATTTTCTCCTGATCTAAATACCTGACTGCTGTCTCTGATTTTACATCGAATTGTGCAGTCGGTTCAAGTTCCCACAGTCACTGCGGAGTGGGTTTTCCGGCAAATCGAGCGTACGGGTACGTCGGACATTAGTATTATCCGCGATCAAGATGAAGTCTACATGAAGAAACATGAGCAAACAAAAATATCCAAAATAGTTTTTGTACAGTATCTCGCATTGGCAGCGACAAGCGCTTTCCGACGTAAGACAGTTCGAAAAACGGTGGGGCTGGCATTTGCCAGCCCCACTTATTTTTAACTCAAGCATTCCTCTGGACTCAGCAACGTCGCTTGACCAGTGATTTGCAGTTCAGAAAAATCAGCAGACTGCTCTTTAAACTGGAAATCGGAACCAAGTATGTTCAGATGTCCGGATGCATCCGGCTCCCCTAAACTGAAGCCCATCGCCTTAATAGCCGACACAGGCATTTTATACACGCGCCAGCGGTCTTTAACGAGACTTTCAACATCAGGATTTTTGACGAGCAATTTACGTATTTTGTCAGCAGCTTCTTCCCCGGCACTCGCCAACTGATTCTGTCTACTTTCGATAATTTGCTGCAATGCCTGGCGCGGGGTCGTTATACTTGCATCGTAGACTGACAGCCCTACTTCATCGAATGTTCGCAGCTCGAACAAAGTAGGAAGGACATTGCCACTTTTATCATGCTGCTTTGGAGCGACCCGCCTGTAGACATACGATTCTGCCTCTGCTTCCGATGGCTTTGCCACTGTGACCTCTGCGCTTCTCGTCTACATTATGCATCGCGCATCGTCTGGAGTACTTTCGCTATAGCATCATTTAACATCAGTGAACGGCGTTGGGCTGACTCCCCTCGCTTTTTCAGCAAGTACTCGATCCCATTTCCATTTGGTCGAAATGTCACGGCAAGCTGACGGTTATCTATGTTCCAGTAGAGTTGTACTCCGCCATCGACTGTAGGGGAGACTGAGGGTAGGTTCCGCTGATTAGTAAGGTCATATTCCGCACCTGCCAGTTGACCGACAAAAAAATGTGCTCGGCGCAAACATTGTTTATCGATTGCAGGTGCGTTTTCCGCATTCCAATCGTCTTCTAAGTCCGCTATTTCCTTAAATTCTTCATAAAGCTCCCGTAAGCCCGGAATGCTTTCTCCTCTGCCCTGTCTCACCAAATCCTGTCTGTACTGCTGCTCTATACTCGGACGAATTCTGCCGTACTGGATGCATTCAGTGAATCTAAACCATTGCTCATTTTCACCAGAATCAGGTACGGTCTGCTGGCTCGCCGCTATTCGCAAAATCAATAGCGGCACTAAAACTTTTTCTGAGAATGCAGAATCCGACTTCTTACTATACTGTGCCATCAGGATATCAGTGCCTCCGCTCGTGGTGTCAGACATGCCTTGAAAATAGTGTTCTTGCTGTTGCGCAGCTGTTCGAACAGGGTCCAAATATCATCCTCGTTGGCTGGCAGCTCTTTTTCGCAAAAAACCTCGATATCGAGAAGAACAGAAGTTGTGTGTGGTTCTGAAGGAGGAACTATCGTCTGATTAATGACGGCACTTCCCTTGATATCATTTTGCGGAATGACCAACTGCATAAAATAACCGAGGAGCACCTGAGGCAAGCCGGGCGATAATTCAGGAAATGTTCGGAGGAAATCTTTGAGTTCCACCTCTTCATAGGGAATGTCCAGACGATTGATATAGCGCACGGCAATGCGGCCAACCTGAGCCGGTTTCATAGCGTTACGATACCTATCCCATAACGAACGAGCCTGACCGCAGAATGGTATCCAACTGTCATACGGATTAAGAACGCTGAAAGCAAAGCCATCCGTGCGAATCTGAACGATTGTCTTCTTATCCTCACTTATAAGACGGAAGCCAGTGTGTTGCTGTTGATTGTCTGCCAGCGGCTCGTCGCCGAATTGGAAGGAAAGTTCACTGACGTAAATCTTCTGGCTTTCAGGAAAGTTTTCCTGAAGTGCCTGCTGGAGTACTTCGAGTTGCTCTATTCTTACTTCATCAGGCAAAGTCACCCGTAGGTCGATAGTGGCTTCCGTGATAGGGGCTTTTGCGTAGTGTAATTGGTCTGGCATATAGGCTGTCTCGAAGCGAGCCGAGGCGATTTGGTCCAACGAAGGAAGGCTGTCGGAGAATTATCGGAATCCTCGCGTTTTTCCTTCAACAGGGCATCCATTAACATATTCGCAATGCAAGAGAGTTATGACTCCATTCGATTTGATCTGGTGGGGTGAATCAATGGGTGAACGAAGTTTCAACAATATACCAGATATTCGGCTGATAAAATCTAAGTCACGGCAGAGCGGGATATAATATTCTGCGAACTTGTGTCGTTTAACAATGCCAGATCGATCTGTCGAGTGCGTCAGACGTAGGGGATCTGGAGGAAACAAGGCGCGGTAGAACTGTCAATTGCGGGGTCGAGAACTGCGGCAGTCAACGGTCCCTCGTAGACCGCTCCTGTATCGATGCCGATTTTGTTGCGCTGAATGAGCGGGGTGCCCGACGACTGCGGCGTGTGTCCGAACACGACGACACGCCCATCGAAGTCCGCCTGACTATCAAGGAACTGCTCGCGTATCCAGAGCCGTGAATCGATATCGAAACCGAAAGGCTTCCAGCGTTCGCCGGGCGGCAGCAGCCCCGCGTGCACGAAATGGTAGCGGTCGGTTACGTGCTCCATTTCCGTCGCCTCATAAAAACTCCAGTGCTCTTCGGGAATGCTCGTCCACCATTGCTGATAGTCCACAACTTCGTACGAAGCCAGCGTGTCGAACCCGCCGTTCTGCAGCCAGTTGACGGTAATGTCGCCCCAGAGCATATATCCAGCACGCGGGGCAGGCTGTGGCGGAGTATCGTTACGCGCGTCGAGCATCAACTGCTCATGATTGCCGCGAAGAAAAACGGTGTTCGCATGACGTACGCGAAATGCCATCAGTGCGTCTACAACGCCCCGCGTGTCTTCCCCTCGATCGATGTAATCGCCGAGAAAAACGACCGTGTCCGCCTCCGTCAGTCCTGCCTCATCGAGTTTCTCAAACATCCGAAGCAGCATCGTCAACTGCCCGTGAATGTCACCGATCGCATAAATCAAAACACTTCCTCCGACACAGCAGAATCACTCAACTTCAAGCGAAAATTTGGCTTCTAAAGATCGCGGACGTAGCGGTTGCGATCATCGACGAGGATCATCTTCGGCACGATCGGCTCGCTCGTCAGGCAGAAAGCAGCGATGATCACGCGATGCCCGACCTTGATACGATGCGCGGCGGGACCGTTCATGATGATCTGTCCACTCCCGCGTTCGCCTTCGATCACGTAAGTTTCGAGCCGCTCCCCGTTTTCGGCGTCCCAAACGTGGACGAGTTCACCCGCCAGCAGTCCGGTGCGTTCGATGAGATCGATGTCGATTGTGATGCTGCCGACATAGTCGATGTCGGCTTCCGTGACGGTGGCACGATGTATCTTGCATTTGAGCATATTCAACAGGCGCATAGTGGCAATAGTATACCCGATGCACACCGTCGGAGCGGAAAGTTATAGGCAGAAGTCGTTGGGTAGAGCGGAGCAGAAGATCTGTCGTCTGGACTATGTCTTGCTCAAGGAGTGCAGGATAATGCCTGGAGCATTTGTCGGGGGCGGCTTGCTGTGCCTTTTCACTATCGGCAAGTCGACTCTTTACCCGCTTCCAGGAAACGCGTGCCGAAGTTGGGGTGATTCATTTATGCATGCACAGCGACCAGGAGGCGGCGGGCGAGGCGGGCGAGCGCGACCATTCCGGGGTTGTCGGGAGTCCACAAAACGTCAGGCAGCTCCTGGCAGAAGAACGCTAGAGCGACCTGCGCGCTGTCGGGGGCGGTGACGATGCCGACATCGTTGCGCACAGCATCGACCGAACCGGTCTTGCCCGCATACTTCCAGGAAGCGGGCAGCAGACGCGGGATCGTATCGGTATACTGCTGCTCGCCGAGCATTTTAAGCACCTGCATATAGGCGGACGCATTGTCGGATTCGGTGTCCGAGATCTGGGTCAGGAGGTCACACATTTCGTTCGCTGTCGAGACTCCGAGACCGAATTCACGGCTTGCTTCGGTGTCAGGCGCGTATGATTTGCGGAAGCAGGTGGTGATCGGCAAATGGAGCGTTCGCATCCGGGCATTGACCGCCTCAACGCCAATATGCTCGATTACCATATTCGTCGCGGTGTTGTCCGAGAGAATCGTCATCAGCATACAGGCATCGCGCAGGGACAGATTTAATCCTGCTGTGAGGTGCGTCAGGACGCCGGAGCCTCCCACCTTCTCCGCGTCGGTCAGCGTCAACCGCTCGTCCCAGGAGAGCGTTCCTTCCTGCACGGCAAGCGCGGTATGAACGAGTATCGGCAGCTTGATCACGCTGGCAGTTTTGCATTTGACGTCAGCATTGTACGCTACCGTTTCGCCGGTCTGCAGATCACGTGCCGCAAACCGAATTTTGCCGGTAGACTGGCGTTCCAGCGCTTCGATGTCGCCACGAAGCGCGGGGTCGTTTTCGAAGGTACGGAGACGTAAAACGGTCTCAGTGGTCATGTTGGCTGAACACCCATTCCGATGCCGAGCGCGGCGAAATCGGAGGGACGGTCGAGGTCCGTGGCGATCTCAGGGTAGCTGCAGAGGTAGGCGCGGGCAGTCCCGCCGAGCAGCGTTCCGACACGCGCTTCGAGTAACGGAACGGTCAGATAGCGCGGCGAGACTTTCTGTGAGAGCAGCAGGCGCAGTATCGTGCCGACACCGAGCATTCTCGCAAGCGCGAGCGGACTCTTGCGAGCCGCATAGCCGGCGGCGATCCGCTTACGGTTGGCGAACAGAAATTCGGGACGGATGAGCGTCAGATTACCGGTCGTGTAGTGCCCTTCCGCCACGCGCAGGGCGGTGCGCTTGACACCGGGATAGCGCGCATAACAGCTTTCGACCGGGATGATCGGCATCACGATTCCGGCTCCGTCACGCTCTGCGATCTGTGTTGCGCCCGCGACGAAGTCGGCGACGGAAGCTGCGGTCAGGAACGGAAGGTCTGCGGTCGAAATCAGCACATAAGACGCTTCTGGATAGGCGCCGAGTCCGGCGAAAATGTTCTCGACGAAGTCACCGCTGTCGGGCAGATAGTCGTAAACCGGACTTTGAGGCACGTCACCGATCACGGTAATCGGACCGAGCGGCTTTCCGTCCTCGCCTGCTGCAGCAATCGCATCCACTACGCAGGCAAGCAGCGTTCTGCCGTTCACCACAACCATTGCACGGTTTGTCTCCCCTGTCACAGCGACGAGATCAGGTTTCGCCTTGCCCCCCGCTAGAATCACCGTCGGTGTCATAAAATAGTCCTGTTCGCGAATGCTGCGCCGATGATGTATCGGGGAAGTTCAGAGATAGCCGGCTCTGCCGAGCAGCTCCTGCATCTCGATGCCACCTGTTTCGAGAAGAGATTTAGTAACTGGCCCGTTCGGAGTATCCACCTGTTTCATCCAGGTTGGGCTGTAGCCCCAGATAATCAAACGTCGCACTTTGCCTTCCGGGAGTGTCGGCATCCCCCGATGCCATAGACCCCCATCCGCCGTAATGCACGACCCGGCAGGAATGCGCAGCACGACTTGATCGGGAAAATCTCCGTAGTATCCTGCCTGAACCTCCGTGTGCATGCGAAGGTGCGAATAAGGCACCAGGCAGAACGGCCCGGTAGCGTCGTCGATATCGTCGAGGTATAGAAGATTGTCGATCACCCGTGACCTTGTGAAAAGCGGCGGCAATGGTTCAGGAATGATGCGCTGATGAAAGTGCCAGTGAGTCTCCTGATTGGGCTGTCCGGGATAGGTCACCCGAATCACGGTGCCGTGAATCTGCACCTGTGGACCGAGCACTGCCCGCGCTACAGAAAGAAATGGCGCGTATTGAACGAGCTTTCGGAATGCAGGGTGTCTGTCGGGCAGATTTCGTATGAACAGCCCGCCAAAGTGTCCTCCGTTACTCGTTGCGTTCGCGCCGCCCTCCGCTTCCGCCAACTCGTCCACTGCCGCCTGCAGTTCCTGCAGAAACGCGCCCTGCACCAGCCGTTCTCGCACAAGGTAGCCCTGTTCCGCCAGATGCGCGATCTGTTCCGGCGTTGCTTCGACTTCGATCTTGCGCACCGGATCGGGCAGGTCGTGGTTGTTTATCCTGTAGTTCAGCGTGTACGGCATACTAACTCCACTTGGTTACAATTCATTCCCCGCCGCTCAGGAACAGTTG
>JBBQPY010000063.1:0-25127 GCA_038216735.1 Chthonomonadales bacterium | reverse complement strand
GGAGTTCGGCTGGGCTGACCGAGGAAATCAAGTCTACCGTCAATGACAGGTTGGCCCAGTTAGCGCCCGCCGGTAAAATACCGGGTGGGACTTGGTCCGTCGTCTTCGTAGAACTGCAGGCAAAAGATCTCATCGAATGGGAGACCGGATGGGCGCCACTGGAGAAAGAGCGCCTCTCCTCGTTAGTGACCGTCGTCATGCTGGAAGCAGACATGCGGGGTGAGGAAGAACTCGCCGATGGCGGAAAGTCCGTGTTCAGCCGGGTAGGCGGCTTGTTGCTACGGGAGGCGACAAAGGGCCATCCTGAAATGGCTGAAGCCGTGCGCCACCTCAGTGAAGTTGTGCAGAGAGTCGCGACAGCGGACGATACAGGCAAGTGGCCCATCGGCAAAGTGAACGACTTCCATCGCGTGATGAACCAAGAAATAGGGCGTTTTGATGCTAGCGTTCGTACGCACGCCACCATTGTCCCGCCCAAGATCCCCGCCCTAGAATTCAGTGTCAAGTTTGACGTGAGTGACCAGTGGGTTGAAGGCATTGAGAAGATGGGACACGGGCTACGCCGCTCCATCGTGTTCGCAATGCTTCGTGCGCACAGGAGTTGGCGTACGGACAATCTTCAGGCTCAGGAACGGGAACCTGCGGCGCACGTTCCCCTTTACCTGTTCCTGATCGAGGAGCCTGAACTTTACCTGCACCCCCAGGCAGAACGCCGCCGTATGGAGGAACTGCAGGAACTTGCGGCAATAGACGATACGCAAGTCGTACTTTGTACGCACTCGGCTCTTTTCGTCGATTTGCGCGAGTATGCCGGAATAGTCCGTTTCGAGCGCCCTGACAGAAATATGACGTCCGTATACACTTGGAGGGGAAGTCCACTCGGTAGCGACGATGAAAAGCTTCTTAGCACGGCATACCTATTTAACGAACACCGGGCGGCCATGCTTTTCGCGAAGCATGTGGTCTTGGCCGAAGGCCAGACAGAAAAGACGCTGTTGCCGATCCTGGCGAAGCGCCTAGGACTCTATCCTGCCGATGTTGAAGTGGTGGATTGTGGAGGGCAAAACTCGATACCCACGTTCCAGCGTATCTTGGAAGGGTTCGGTATCCGTTACGTTGCATGGATGGATAGGGACGATAGGGGCGCCAACCGTGGGAAGCCGCATGCGCATGCAGCCAGCCTAAAAGTGATCGAAAAAGTGCGGCAGGCAATAACGCCCGGGCTTGGGAGGATGATAGTCCTCGCGGATAACTGGGAAGATCTAACAGGCGTGCCACACGGCACGAAGCCGTACAATAGCTGGAAGTATTTCGTCGATGAAGAAAACGCCGTTAATCCATTGTGCGAAGCAAAACTAAGAGCCGCCTTCGCTTGGGAGAACCACGAAGACGAGCTATAATTTCTCGCAAAGTCAGCGATGCGGAAATTGGGGAGGGAGTATCGAAGATGGTGCGACAGCCTGTCAGTTCAAGCAACGTGAGATCAGTCGGCTACGATCCTGAAAGCAACATGCTTGAGATAGAGTTTAACAACTCGAGCGTTTACCAGTATTTCTCCGTTCCTGAAAATGTCTACGTCAATTTGATCGGGACACATTCGGTGGGCAGTTACTTCCACTCCCACATTAAAAACGAATTTCGATACCAGCAGGTGGGATGACGGGACGCTCCGTAATATCCAACCCAAGTAACGCTCAACCACAGGCGCTGCCCCATTTCCGGTTTTCTTCAGTCCCCGATAGTATATATACAGAGAATTAAGGAAGGTGAGGTGGACATTGTGGGAGCAAAATTAGAAATTGGAAGCAGGGCTACCGATGCCCTTAATCGCATAGGCGTGACTTCGGAAGCCGTAGCGCAAGCGGTGCATTCTCCAGATGACATTCAAAAGATACTACCTAATGGCGGGGATTCCCGCGATTGGCCAGTCATTTCACTCTATCTAAAGCGGTTCTCGAACGGCGCCGAGGAAAGCCTACTGCTCATCCAAGCCCTCAAGCATGGCGGGACTGTGACTGCAAGTGCTGTATGGCAGATCTATCCCGAAGACATCGGGGTGAGCGCGTCATCGGGCGCTCTCGACGTCTTCAAGGCGTTTATAGAGAAATACGGCGTTTATCTCAAAACGGCTAGCGGCCTAACCAAACTTGTGATGTACGAGGTCGTTTCATCATCGACTACCGTCAGGAATGGCAGGTGGGAGCGGAAGTTCAACCTGCCTGAAAGAGTGTTCGCCGCTGAGGATCGACGCGTGACGCAAACACCGGAGCTTTCACCAAACAAGTGGGCCAGAGAACTTAATATTAAGATGCATGTCGCCATGCTGTACACTGTTAACCTGTCCAACTACCTTCATGATCTGGCGACTCATCACGCCGTCGCTTCCTAGCGATCAGTCAGGGAATTGCAAGCGACCGGTCTGGATCTGACGCATGCCGTTCCCGTATGCCAAGCCAAACTTGACAGGAGCCCGTTATTTCCTTTGAATCGCCTCAGCATTCGGGACTCGGGTTGTGCGGAGGCGGCGCGGTGAGCGGCGACCGCCGTTGTATGCCAGGCTGTGGGTATGAACCTGCCAGTTCCCAATGCCGAGGAAGTCGTTGTGACACATTCCCTAAAATCTGGACCGTTTAGAAGGTGAGGAGCGGGCATATCCCGAACCCTCCTTCTGGAGGCAAACCAGACCATGAAAAAGAGTTCCACTCAGGAACAAATCGTCGCCACTTTGCGCTCGGTTGAGGGCGGCACGTCTGTCGCCGATGCCCGTCGTAAACTCGGCATCACCGAGCAATCAGGAGTGACGTAAGGGGCATGTCGTTGCCAGGAACGATTACTTTGCCCAAAAACTGCACGATGTCATCGCACAATATACGACCGTTAATTGCCTCATGCTTGGGGTCGGGTTTATGCCAGGAGGCAGATAAGACACGGAAATCCGATCGCTTCTCGCGTTCCCGTGCGATGAGCAGAGACTGCGCGTAGTAGCGGCGGTCGTAGCTCACATCAATTACCAGTTGTGCTTCAAATTTCCCCGCCTTATCTAGGCGGAATGGCACGCCGTCCATTTCCTGCAACAGGTCTAGCGTTGTCATCCGCAGGAAAGAGTCCCAGGATTTGCGCCCCTGTGCTCGAACAGTGTTCGTACGCAGAGATTGGTACTGGCGGCGGAGCATATTTTCTGTCACCCGCTTGATCTTCCAGTCGGGCAAACCGAGCGCAGCCTCAGTGTAAGCGGCAGGTTCGTCATTCAAATTAACTACCACGACGTGCGCGTAGTTTTCCTGATTGACTTTGACGAGTGCATCTTCGACTGACTCATAGGAATCCATATGAAACTCGAAGGGGTTTCCGGTAATCTGCTGCATCCGCTTACAAAGATCGTCCATCATCTCTTCAGACGCCATACAGACCCCACGATCATCGGGATAAGCACACACCAGTGTGCGCCCCATCAGAGGCGGGAAATGGTAGCACATTCCTCGTTCCAACATCTCGGCGCGTCGTGTAAAGTGCTGTTTATATGCTTCTTTGTTCATCTGAGGCGGGGGTGCCAGCGCTTGCCCATTCCCAAAATGTAGGGTTGGAAATGCGATCCGGCGAACACGCGTTGCATCGGGTCGCCAAAAACCTGGCAAAAACGCCGTGCTAGACTCGGGAGGCAACGCCGAATCGCAAAGTAATGGATTCTCGATGCTCTTCGTGGAGGGCCGTTCGGGAGAGACAACTTCCCCTGAATTGACTTCACACACTGAGCGAATCTGAGGAAAAGCTGCCTTCCCGAGCTGCTTCCAGAACTCGATGATCATATCGCGTCGCTCCCCCGGTGCTATCTTGTCAGCATGGATGAGCGATGGCGGCAGGAGAGCGTTCATCACACGGACCTTCAGGCATTGCGCTGCGACTGGCTGAGGATGATCGAGACCGGGAAACGAAACGACTGCGACGGGGTCGTCCCCTCGAAGTGAAAGCTCAGGACAGACCTGCCGATAATAATCGATCAGCGATACATAACTCTTTCCTCGCACCCGACGCGGAACTGTCATGCCACATGTCTTGCCGGACGGAACGCGCTCCAGGTAGCACTTGAGTGAGGTTTCTCCGTTGTTGTACAGCAGTGTGCCACGGTGCCCCGCCTGACGCTGAGTAAGTCGTTGAAAGCGCGCCTGGCGCTCGCGTTGCTCTGGGAGAGAGACGTGGGAATCGAAGAAGTCGGCAACCGTGAATTGAGTGAAAAAAGCGGTCTCGACATCTACCGTGACGGCGATTCCTATGCCCTCAATGGGAAGCGCGGAAACTGCATAGCGCCTGAGCGCGTCGATTCCATCTCGCGCGACGAACGGCTTCTTTTGGTACCAATGGCGCAAGCTATCAGACGTCCACCAATTTCCACACAGCTCAATTGCATTGGTGACCATACGCTCGATCAGTTCTGGGAGCAGTTGCCAGCCTTCCGCGCTTTCCAGCGTTAACCGAGCAACCTCACCAGTATCCGATACGCTAACCTTCCACTCATCCACGATCATTTGCCGCTCTGGGAGGGGCTGATCCGTGGCGACTAAAAGTTGCTCCTGCCTGTCCTGACAGGGCACCGCGATGAGACCGTGTTCCTTACGCAGCCGGTAACAAACCTTCTCCCGCAGTTTGGAAGTGTTCATGGTTCCTTGCACTCGCGCGTAGCACACAGTCACCGCGATGTCCTTGCCGGGCACAAGAATTCTTGCGTTCGTTTCTACCATGTCAGGCTCTCCTTCCCTTTCGGGCACACTGTTGCAAAAGCGCAGCCCCGGCACACCGCTTCTTGAGCACAGGGGGTAAACGCCTCGACTGTCCCTGCGCAACCATACTCATGCATACGAGCGAAAAATTCGGCATCTTGGAAAATCTTTAGGCGGGCTACTTTTAGGAGTGACGCGGAAAGCGGAAACTCCACCAACGAACCATTTCCCATGAATGCTTTATAGAGAGTAATGGCCTCGGCTTCGCAGGAAAATTCCTCGGCTGCCCAAAGCGCATAAACAGCCAGTTGCAAACTATCGTCGCCATCGCCGAAATCATCACCACTTTTCCAGTCCACCAGCGTTACAGAACCATTTTGGGAACAATGGACCAAATCAACCTGTCCTTCCACGCCGAAAGGGAAGCCCATCAGTCGGTGAAAATGCTTTTCGACTAACGTTCCCTCTTGTGCCCCAAGCTCCCGAATAGTCGCGAACGCAGGCGCGTCCAGAAACGTCTCCAAGGAAGTTAACATATCGGTCGCTGCTTCCCGGCACAATTGCCGCGCGTCGGCTTCTTGAAGAAATTCCACCAAAAACTGGGGCGGATACTGCTGATAAGAGCGAACGATCACATCCAACCCTTCACCGGAGCGGGCCAGGTCGCGCTCAAAAATCTTTTGTCCCCAATTGAGCAGGCTTTGCCGCTCCCAGGGCGTACCACGTTGCGCTTTTCTGAAATAGTCCGCAATTACCAGATGCAGAATCTCACCCGTGCGCGTGTAGCGATTCACTGTCAATTTAAGTTGCCGAAGCCGCTGTTTTTCCGGATCGTTCTTAGCCTTGTTCCGGTTCGCTCCGTAGTACTGATAGTAAAATTTCCGTGGACACTGCTCCAACACGCTGCGCTTGCTATAAGACCATTTCAACTTGACGGCGATCTGTAGCGCAGGAACGGCTGGTGCGGCTTTCGTCGTTTCTGTTACAGTTTCTTCCGTGTCGAAAAGCTCAAGAGCAAGGGCAGAGGCTTCTCTTCGAGACATGGCTTATTCCTCCCTCAGGTGGCGCATTTCTTCGCGTAGGTGTAGCCACTCTTCTTCAGTAATACCCATCAGTTGGGCATCGCGCATAAATTGCTGGGCAGCATGACTTCCCCCCACTGTTTCCTGCACGTCTGTCGGCAATTTGCCAGTTAGAGACAGCAGGCGCTCGGGAGGCACACACAATACTTTACAGATTTTAACCACGGTATCGGCGGCAGGCGCAGGCAAATGCCCGTTCTCCAACTTGGAAATATAGGAGAAGTCTACTCCTGCCTTGTCCGCCAACGCTCGCTGACTAATAATCGCTTCGCGTCTGAGCGTTCGCAATGCTTCCCCAAAGGTCATATGCATTTCCTCCCTTAAGAGCAGTGTACTATGATGTTGAGTTGTTTGTCAACACAATAACAAAAATAATTTTATCCCACATAAAATTTGACGCTTAGACAATTTGCATAGTCTTCTCTGCCTTCTTTTTGTCTTTGACGACTTTGTAGGGGGGTGCCTTTGTAATTAGGGCTCTTTTTGCACGACCCAACGATGTTCCGCGTACCTGTGTCGTACATGCTGACGTTCCCGGATGCTTTTTGCATTCTCAGGGCTGACGCACAAGCGCAAGCCGACTCGCCAAACATAACTGATTGCGCACGCGACTAGATCGGTCCAGCTGCCGAACTTATCAGGAATGCACAGATTCGCCTGCTCCCACAGCAAGTCCTGCGTTAAGTCACCCGGACTTTACCCGCTGGCAATGGCACCGAGCCACAAACGGCTCAAAACCATTGCCTTTTTATCTGAACGTCAATCCATGTATACCTTCGGCAAATTTAAGCCGAGCGGTAGTAACCCAACAGACGATATATCTAGGCAAAGACAGGGAAATAGCCCGATCCTGTCTGGAGCGTGCTGATTCTGGGGCACAGAATATCCACAAGGGCGTGACACACAGAATCGATTTGAGTTTATCGCGGCTGACCTCTGTTCTCGTTAGGGGTTGACCTTTCTTTTACCGATCAAAACTTCACAGAATTCCCTAAATACCTCAGCATCACATTCGTTCCTCGCTTGGTTCGCTGCATAGCAAGCACTACGTTGTCGGGAACGTATCCTAGTTTGCCGTCCAAACGCTCAAGTGTCGGCTTCTGCGGATACTTCTTTATTGAGCTTGGTATTAAAGCTATGTCGAACCAATAACACATACCCTGCTGGCGGTCCCATAATTCATTGATATGGTTTTCATCAATAGAAAAGTCTAAGTTGCGTTTGCGCCTATTTTGAGAGCATCCCGATTTCGCTGTACTTAGGATTGCTCTTGCCCAATTCTTAGCGTTCCATTCTCGAGCGTATTGAGCAGCTTTCGGACGCATACACAACTTGCACCGTCGTGCATATGAGTCTAGTGTATCACCCTCACGCCAAAAGTCAGAGAGTGGCCTGATTTGTTGGCACATGTTACACTGCTTTTCGGTGTAATCAGGTTCGATTCGGCCGCGCGACTTAAGTTTTTCGCGCCGCAGCTTGTCCAATTCATTTTGACGGTGGCGACGCTCTTCATAACTCATGCGTATGCGTTGTGGCACTCCCTTAGCTCGTCGCTGGGCATTAGCAGCCTCAGCGACGCATGACTTGCATGTCGGCTTGAATTTTTCTCGAGTAGAATCCCAGGTAAAGTATTCCGCGGTCTTGGGCTTTGACTGCTTGCAAGCGCCTCGACATTGCATAAGCTCGTCCGGGCTATCACCTGAGCATTCTTTAACTGGCTTCATAATGCTGACTTATCTCTTTAGCTACTGCTTTATCTAGCGGTTCCGAAGAAGTGAGAGGGGAAAACGCATTTGGATTGAAGAAGGTAAAATCGGTCTCCCAGACGAATCGGCTGTAACTATCGCCTTTTGGTCTGCAAGGAGACTGCCATGGACGTGCCTTTCTACAATGGACTGCTGCGCCATTTCGATACCGTGCCTGATCCGCGTTGCGGCAATGCCCAACTGCACTTGCTCACCGATATCTTTAGCCATTGCTTTGTGCGCTCTGCTAGGCTGCGCCGACACCTGGTCGAAATGGCACAGTAGGGCAGGTTTTATCGTCAACCCTGTGCGTGACCCTTATATTCACATCGTATCTCCGCTGTAGGTTGCGTCGGAGTGTAGTATCCACATCCTGTAATGCTGAGGCGTGGGTGGCGCTTACCCCAATTGATCACCAGCTTCTCGCCCAGAAATGTCCAGACCAAATCGTAACCTTTTGCATGCAAGAACTGATCCAGAAAGTCTCGGCGGATGAGCAGTGTGCCGTAGCCTCCCTCGCGAGCAGAAGGATCTTGGAGAACGATTTCACCTCTTCCATCGATCCAATCGCCGCCTTCTCCACTCCAGACGATCCCGGCTTCGCATGCTAACAAAGAAGACGGTAACATAATTTGGCAAGAAGGTGTCGGTGCCGTGTCATCGTCGAATTGTGTGTACTGACTTTGTACGGAGGCGAGCGGAACGGGACAGTCATGCCCTGGTTTTTGCCATTTTTCATTCAGTGAGGAAGAATCAATGCTAAATCGGTCCCATGCTGGCGAACCATAAAACTCACCCAGGAATATTTCAGTGAACCTGTCCCCTTCGGGCATCCAGCGATTCATAAAGTTTTCCGCTTTCATCCAGTCGAAGAGTGCGACACGATCCTGCTTCTTAACTAGATAACCGCGCATTTGCAGCCAAAAGTAGCGGTATGGGCGGCTATAGCGTGACTCTTCCGGGTTCTCCTTCTGTTTCCACTTAGGATAGAATTCTAATACTACCCATTCGACACTGTCTTTATCTTTCATGATCAGTAGTTCTGCAATCGAGGGCATATCGTCTTTATTTTGGAGCCATTCGTCATGTCCCTCCCGAACATCATTAAGATTATAGTTTGAGGAGCACCACCACTCATTGCTTGCCTGGTCTGTCGGTTTCGTGCTCGTAGCCTCGTTAGGAATCAAGGAAGGGTCGATCGTTCTGAGGTCGTGAAACCACGAACCCTGATAGGGCGTTGCTTCCGGTGACAGGCCATAGTCTGTCAGGAGGTAGTAGTGGTCTGCGAGGCGAGCGTATATCTCATAATATGCGATCCACAGGTATTTCGCTCCAAGCGTATCGATGCGATGTACACCGCGTCCCTCTTTTCCTTCTGTAATGCGACGATCGAAGGTGGCAAACCGCTCTGCTGTCCACCCGAGTGACAGAGCACGTTCTATAACCCATCGGGCAAACAAATCATCCGGTAAGACGGCAATCTGATTCTCAGAGTCCCTGGGCGGCATTCGCAGAATTGTCTGTAGAATGCCCCGCTGAGTCTCCGAGAGGGTCTTGCCGAATTTTGCAAAGGCCCTGTCAAATTTGGATGATTTTTCGCTGCCCGGGATCTTTGCGTATGTAACTGCTTCACCCTCGTTGACTGAGTTTTCAGAATCGTCGAAGTGATCCTCGGAATCGGCATGGATAGCAACTTGGACATCGGTGTAGGCAAGTTTTCGTACTCGCTCCCAATGCACAATCTGCTCTGATGTGAGGCTTTCTTCCCAGGCGTCTTCTTTCTGTCGTCTTGATAGAGGAACAGGCTCGGAAAGTAAAACAGCCGAAAACTTCGGATTGCGGAATGAGGGTCCCCCATAATAATCGCTAACATCAGGAGAGCCGAACCGTTCGACAAGTTCTGAAGTGGCTCGCCCTTCATCCGTTCGGTGGGGCAGCGATTTCGCAAGATTTTCAAAGTAATCCCGTGTAGGTGGATCGGATGGCAAGTCACTTCCATAAGGGGGTCGTGCGCGTTCAATATCGAAGGACAGGGAGCACCCATAGTTGAGTGCTCTTTCAAGAATACACCGCCCGTAATCGCGTATCATAATGTGAGCGATGACCGGGCGGGAAGCAAACAGGCGATGATAAATCGCTTCCGCCAGGTCAGTTAATGCTTGTCTGTCGCGGAGACGCATGGCGACACCGTAAGCCATCGCGTATAGCCGTTCGATTATGTATAGATCGTCCACCTCGATAAACTTATCCAGTAGGGTAGCTACCAGATGCGGACGGGGCGTGAGCAGACGCACCAGGGATTTGGTGGCTCGGTCGCGGACCTGATGCCTCGTTGTAACAGTCAGCCATGCGAGGGCAACGCATACCAGCAGTACTGCCTCGTCAGTAAGATGGGTTTTATCTTCAGGAAGCAGCCCCCAGGTGATAAGACGATCCACTGCTCCTCCTTCATGGTTCCAGTGCAGCCACTGGGTCCAAAATTCATCACGTTGGGCGAAGGGGATTTTTAGCAGTATGGCGTGCAGTCGCTCGGCATTGAGCGGGTGAGCAGGTACTGCCGCCAGCGTGAGAAGCACGTCCAAATAGCGATCATAAAGCCCTTTATCAATCTTGAGTGCTTCAAGCGCCACGAAAGTAGCAGCTGTTATAGTCTCTTTGCGTCGCCACAACAAACTCTCAATCAGGCATTCCGCAAGACTATGATTGCGCGCCCATAGTTCGGCTTCGTCTACAGAGAGGGGCAGGACATCAGTAATCTCCTGCCCGAATCGCTCCGGAACCTGAATGGCAAGTGCTTCGAGCCAGCCTTTGTTCTGGTAAAAATGGTAATTCTCTGTGAAGAGACAACCAATCGCGCCCTGTGGGGAAAAAGCCTCGCCTATTCCTTCCGGACAATGCAAGGCAAGCAGACGTCGTACCACTTCATGATCACTGAATCGCTGGTAGGCAAAACGTATTCCTTCCTGATGGACCTCTCCGACTTTTGCTGGCAGCATTTCGCGGGCGAGGATACCCTCGGTTAAGAGCAGGTTTAACAGCGTTCTATCATATCCGTTACCGGGCATTATCTCTCGGCTGATACGGTCCGCTGTCGCCATTGGTAGAGTGTCCATCCCGCTCAGGGCAAGCATATCTGCGATACGATCGAGATATTCCTGAACAGGATGTTCATGCGGTCCAACGTTGATGCTATTTTCTCTCCGCAGTTTTTTATCTGTCGCTTCGACCAAGAAATCGAAAATACGTGTGATGCCCTCGTAGCCTTCCGGGATTTCATGCAGTCCCTGGCTCTGCAATCCTTTACAGAACAGTTTTAAGAACAGCGGATTGTTAAATTCCGGATTGAGCAACGGAATACGGGGCAGATGGAGACCATAGTAGGAAAAAAAAGCGCGCGTGGCAACTTCACCACGGCTTGCAAACCCCTCATGGGTGACACATACCACCTCCTCTCTTACCCCCTCGGGAAGTACGACGTCTTCATATGTGGTTCGTATGCTGAGTGCCACCCCAATACGTGGGTAACGCCGCAGGGTATTTATTAATCCTGCCAGTTTCTTCCGCCAGAGTAGTTTTCCTTCGCCTTCATTCAGAGCATCGATCAGGAGCAGGAACCGTCCTTGACCATCTTCTGCTGCTGCCTCTAATGCCTGAAGAAATACCTCTGGGCTGCGTTCGAGACCCACCATCTGGATAATCTGGGCGAGTGGGTCGACGCCATCACGAAAGTTTTCGCCGAAGAGGACGAGTGTCGGGAGCCCTTCTGAGGTGCGTCGTTTAGCCAGATCGACCAGCAGATGCGTTTTTCCTTTTCCAGCACTTCCAGAAACGATCAAGACCGGATTGTTAGCGAGTTTGGCCTGGTCACTTTTCGCCAATTCGTAAAGCTTGTGGGCAGCAGCGGCAACATTCCAGAGGAACTGCTGTAAGTCATCATGAGGGGGCTTAGAAGAAACATAGCCTCCTTGGGCAGGATCCCGTTCCCTTAGCGCCTTCGCCTGCGCTTCTGCATTTGCCACTTCTACTATTGAACGGCCGTTGTGAGCGGACTCGCGTAAGGCATCCGCCAGACTGACCATTTTTTTCAGGTGCAGCGGCGCTGTGCCGCTTAGGTCAGAGTTTTCCAACAGGGTGCGAAGTTGCGACCCAAGTTGGGAGATGTCCTCCAGGATGGGCAGAGCACTTTCTGGGTTGTTCGCATCGATGAGCCGCGGCAAGAGAAGATTCAACTCACCCTGTTGCTCGCGGAACGGACGTACAAAACGCCCTGTTCGCCCGAGTCCCTCAAAGAGTTGCGAAATCGGAAGCTCGACATGAAGCTCTTCGGTATAGCGTTGTCCAGCATTTTTGGCCGCGTCGTCCACACGCTGCTTAAACCATTCGGGCGTTAGCTCCTCCTGGTTAAAGAAGTACCAGAGCTTTCCTCGGTTCTCCCCCCGCGTGAGTTGATCGGTCAGTTCTGTGTCGCCCCAGAGTTCAAACGTGACTTGTTGACCTGCCTCTGTCGCGATCTGCTCCCATTTCGATTTGTGCTCCTTCCACTTGTCCATCGCCGATTTCTGCCCGGCAATTTTGGGATCATCGAAGTTTTGAGGGATACAGATCGTCAGATGGCGCAATTGTGGATTTTTTGCGATAGCTGTCTGTACTGATTTGTCCACCTGCCGCCAGTCGTCTTCTAAGGGTGAGCGGGTGAAATACTTAGCCTGCATACCCAGTAACGTACCGTCACGCAGAACATGGGCGCATTCAATACCTGCATCCCGGTAACCACGCCGCTCGAAACCAGCCTCGTTCAGCGGGCGTTTGTGGCGAAAAAGCTGACAGCACAGCTCTTCGAATCCTTGATCCTGCGACCCCTGATGCAGCCGGATGTTATTCCAATTCACTGTCATAGGACGTGCTCCCCAGTTAGATACCCGCCTTGTACGCGCTGCCTGTACTTGCCCAGTCCGCGTTTTTGTTGATCATCGCCAGTATCTGCATGATGTCGACCGCTTCGGTCTCGGGGAACAGTCCGTCCAGCCCGCGCATACTGAAGTCCGTGAACGGCTGAGCATACAGCAGCCCATCGTCCATCACGCCGTTCCGCGTCAGGTAATCGATGATCTGGTCGATGAAGCGTATCTGCATCGAGTTGTGCGAGCTGCCCGCCAGGTAGCTGCCGAACGCCTTCTTTGCGGCTTCGCGGTCCAGCCCCACCGTCCGGCGAGTGAATGCGCCGAGGCTCTCGGGCTTGCCATAGGTGCGCGCGAACTTCTCCCGACTTCCCTCCCTACATAGATCGTAGAGCAGGCTCTCCAGCGACCGAATATCGAACGCGGTGAGCCGCACATTCAAGCGCAGTTTCAGCACCGCTGGATGCTCGCGCTGCGCGATGAGGAACGCCATCACTTTCTTGCGATAGTGCGCGCTGTCGATGCTGGAGGCGAGTTCTGTCAGGACGACTTCCGTGTCCGGCCCGATCTCATCCTCAAAATCCGTGCAGACGATTTTCTGCTTCGCTCGCTCGATGAACTTCACCAGATCGCGCAGTCGCTTTCGTATGGTTTCGAGCTGAGATAGAGTCACGTCCGTCCAGAATTCATCGGACTGCAGCTCTTGGATCAGCGGCATATGCGCGGCAACGACAGGGATGCTCTGCTTGTCTTCCCGCAGCCCGGCGATCTCACGCACCTGCGACTGCAAGGCGACGCGCAGGAATTACCGCACTGACTTTTGCATCGCTTTGAGATCGAAATCGCCGAAAACTTCAATCAGTAATTATTGAGTCTTGCCTAAGCATAGAGAGTGCCTCGAAAGATTTGGCTGACGCGACATCAAGCCATGCTGCTACATCCTCGGCAACTAGGAAGAAAGTGGCGACATATAAGTGGCACTGTGGCCTGTTGAGGCTACTGAGCACGCGGTTAGTCTACTGCTGATAACGGATCACGGCAGAATTGGTTGCCTTCTGACAGGGCGTACCAACGCAACGATATAGGGGAGGATTTTCGGCAAATATGGACACCTTCACGTCTGTGAATTTACCCTACTCGGCACTTGTATATCTACAGACCGTTTGTATCGTCATGTATGCCTAATGCCCTCTCGATCCTTGCGAGGCGCGCATCAATGCCCGCCATCATCAGGATATAGTGCCTCAGCATTGGAATCTCTTCGGAGTTGACTATTTCCACATTCGTATTGTTGAAAGAAGGGCTATTCCCTGTCACTACATTATGATTACGATTGTCTTCAGGAGGGAGAAAACCTGCCTGCCGGTACGTCTCATTTAAGTCCGCTTGGACAGCATGAGCAATACGTGGCACTGTAGCCTTTCGCGTGCCCACGATTCCTGCCTCAATACGATACCAAGTATTGGTTGACAATTTGGCTTCTTCGCCTGCTTTCTCTTGGCTCAATCCGAGCGCGGTACGCTGCACGCGCAACCAGTTACCGAAGCTTCTACGCTGCTCCTTGCGAAATAGATTCTCTTTTTGGCGTGCATCCTCAACTAGGGATAACACTGCCCTATGCGCAGATATGTCGATATCCTTTTCTGGTTGCAGTGCCCCGTTCTCGTTTTGCATATTCGGCTCCCCCTCATCTCATTACACTAATTATTGCCTTGAATCCTGCTGGAAAGGCTCGAAAGGCAGATGAAGCCACTGATGGTGTTTATTAGGGATCTCAAGCGATCTTTATTGTGAGATCCACATATTATTTACATTATATGTGTGTTAACACATATAATATGTGTAAAATGTGGGAACACCTATATATATTCAGACGTCAACACCGTAATATTACTGGGAATATACGCTCGGGTAGTATTGTGGCAATGAGAGCAAAACAAGTGTGTTTGGCTTTACTCGTGCCACTTGACAGCCAATCACTTGCGGGCAATAATGATACCGTCCGCAGTACACACTGGCAGGGTGTACTCAAATAGAGCCTCTGCTAAGGAGAAGTAAGCAGTGCCAGAAGAAAAGAAAGACGGTAACTGGAGCGAACGGATCACTGGAACGCTCGACGATGACAAAGTCATTACGGTGAGAGAGGGTAAAGGAGAGAAGGAAGGTCAAACACTAGTGGGAGGAGGTGAACTCAGCGGCAGCGGACTTGACAAAGCGCATGATCATTTCGGATCCGACCTTAGTAAGGAGAGCGATCATGGCAATTTAGCGAACGCTCCTACGGCGGCGGACTACACAAAATCCGACGATCAATCTACTGCAAAAAAATAACATCCAACCACTTATGCTGCAAAACTTTACCGAACAAGAGGCTGCAGCAATTCACTCGCCCTATACGGCGAAAGATAAACGAGCGCAGCTGCAATTGCTGCGCTCGTTTGCCCTGCAGGCTCAGGCAGCCGTTACTTTAAAGGAAGTAGCAAGTATGCGGGAGAGGGTATTACACTTTCGAGCAAGCCTCGGTCCCGATGACAACACCTATGACATCATAGTAGATGCACGCATCGACAGCCTAGGTCTTGACCTGCTCACCTACTGCAACCAGCGGCTGAATAACCAACCAGAGTACGCTAAGCAATATCTGAAGGAGCTGCTTGCGCTTAGGGACAAAAAGTGAGTACGGAACAATTATGTTTGCACACTACTCCCGTTGCCCATAGAGATCTGCTTAAAAATCTTTGTGCGCAGATATCCTCATAAATATTTTTCCGGCACCAGAGGCACTCGTTCGGATACGCCGGGCAGCTGCCAGATCGGGGAACGCAGGTCTGCCTGCTGCAAATCCTCCCGGTGCGCCAGCATAAAGCGTTCTGCAGTCACCTCCGTTCCTGCAATACAGCCCGCCAGAAGCTGCGCCAGCGTTTCGCGCCGCGCCACACTCGGCACGATCACAAGCACCCGACCCGTGCGGTGACCGGTCGCGGCGTGCAGCGTGTCGGTGTGGAGCACTTCGCGGTACTGCGCGAACTTCTCGATCCAGGTCGCAGGACGCCGCTCGGTGCCCCGGTCGATCTCCACCATTCCCATCAAGGTCGCTCCCTTCAGCGGATAGGTAAACCAGGCATCGGGGCGCACGCGTCCAATCGTGGTGCGCGAACCATTTACCCAGGTCGTGACGCCTGCCAATCCGTGCCCGCGCGCCACCACTTCGAGCCAGACACGCACATCTCTGACCTGCGTTTCGTGCGCCAGGAACAGGCTGTTGTGCGGACCGTAGGAGGGTACGTCTTTGACCTCCTCGGGCTCCGCCATCCCCGCCTCCACAAGCGTTTTGGCTCCGGCTTTGGACAGGTGGTAGAGCATCGGCGCACTGCCAAAGAGCAGGGTATGGCGGCTGTGTACCTCGATATCTTCGAGCGCCACACGGGGCACGCCGACGCGCTCCACCAGTCCCATGTCGAAGAGATGGCGCATATGCCCCCGCAGCGCCTTGGGCGTAGAGGCTGCGAGGCCGGCGAGCTGTGTCACCGTCAGGACCCTGCACTCCGCCAGATGCAGAAGCAGCGCCAGCTTCACGGGCGTCAGCGGATGTTCGGGGGCAGAGCGCTCGAAGCGTTTGCGTCGGGAGATCGAGACGGTGTCTGTAGTCTTCTCAGAGGGTGCCATCGGCGTCCGCCTCCAGATGGATCGTCTCCACCGATACCGTGGGGTGAGGCTCTTTCGTGCGTGCCCCCACCGGCGTTGTGATCGACATTCCTGCAGACTTGGCTTTCCTCATCGCTAACATTGCCTCCACAGCGCTCACCTTCTGCTTCTCCTTGTTTTGTGGTGGCGCCGTGGAAGCGGCGGCGCTCTTCGATCCCGTGTTCGTCGCTGTCGTTCTGCTACTCCCTTTCCCCGTCCCCCTGGTCGGCGTTGAGAGTACCGGCGCGCTTGCCGTCACCCGCTCCCTCTCCGACTGGCGACGCTGCTCTGTTTGGCGGATCGTTTCGCGGCTCTGACCCTGACGCAGGTAGGGCTGGAGCGAAGGGAGACCCGGCGGAAAGGACACGTCCACGATATCGATCTCCACGGTCTGTCCGTTAGCGCGGATCAGGGCACGGCGTTTCGGGAACGTGCCAAGCGCCGCCGTGATCGCCCGCAGCCGCTGCGCCTCACTCCACTCTTCCTTCTCTGTAATGCGGGGTCGGGGAAACGAGACAGCGAGGCGCAGCGGAGAAGGTCCGGTGAAGCGGTAGGAGCGGGCAGACACGCCCTGCAGATAGCTCCCGAGCTCGTAGACTTCGCCTGTCACCGGCACGCGCACATAGACGGCAGGCATATCGGAGAGCGCCATCAGCATCTGCACCGCCGCAAGCACCGCGCCCTCTTTCCACTGTCCCGCCGTCACCTTCTGCTGCGCCTTCTCCAGCTGCTCCCAGGCAGGCAGGGACAGACACAGAGCCCGACCCCGCGCATCCTCGAGGCTGTGCGTCAGCGTCTCCTCTTCCACTACCCCGTAGCGATCTCGACTGGCGATGCCGATCGTGCAGCGGGTGAGCACCCCTTCCATGCCGGTGCCGAGCGCTTTTGTGACCTCGGCGGCGCTGTCGGGCTCCAGACCGAAGAACGCCTGCAGTCCGCTCCCGAGCAGGAGGGCTTTGAGCTCGCCCTTGACCTGCGCCAGGTTCTGCCCCGCCGCGATCACCCACAGGTTCTGCTGGCGGGCGACCTCCAGTATCTCCGTGATCGCTTCGCCCACCGCGCGCTGCTGCTTGGCCAGCTCATCGAGCACCAGCACCACGGGCACGGCGCCGGGTCGGCGCATCGCGATCGTCTTGAGGGCGTGCACCAGCATTCCGGCAAGGAGCTGCTTGCCGTCCTGGAGCAGGCTCTCAGAGAGGTGCACCGCGATCAGACGCTGCTGCTTCCACAGCCCGGCAAGGTCGAGCGTATCGCGCTCTCCGGCAAACAGGCGGCGCAGGAAGTCGGTGGTCACCAGATCGCGGATTTTGTTGAGCACGGGTCCGATGGCGGAGGTCTGCTCGCTCGGGGAGCGGCGCAGGAACTCGCGGGTGAAGTAGGTGTGCTGGTAGGGAAACGCCTCCCATGCCGGGGTGTCCATCGCCTGCTGCAGCAGACCCAGGCGGTACTCCTCATCGGCAAGGAAGGCGAACAGCTCGACAAGCGACAGACCCTGTGCGGCGACGACGATGGCGGCGTTCTTGAGCAGATCGCCGAGCTGCGGTCCCCAGTTGGCGCTTGTGGCGCGCACCAGATCGACGAACAGCCCGACCGCCTCTTTGATCTGGGGGAAGGGCACGGCAAAGGGGTTCCATTCCGGCATGCCGTAGGTCGCCTCGTCGGGCCACAGCACCGTGATGCTCTCGCGGGGGATACCGACCTCGCGGGCGATGGCGACGGTCTGCTGGATGGTGTCCGCCTTGAAGTCGAGCATCAGGACGGAGCAGCCGGCGCGCATCTGTTCGCGCACGAGGTGCAGGGTGAGTCGCGTCTTGCCTTTTCCGCTGGAGCCAAAGAGTGCGGCATGGTGGGCGAGGGTGTCGCGGGGGATCGCGAACGGCACTGCGGGAAGCTGTCGGCGCGTGCGCAGATCGAGGCCATATCTCTGGAGGATATGAGCGAACAGCCAGGGACGCTCGCGATGTGCCGCCAGTTCAGGGGCATCGTAGAACAGTGTGGGCGTGGGAGCCGCCATGACGCCCTGCGTCACACAGGTTCCCAGCACGATCTGCTGCCCGGCGGAGCTCGCGTGAGCGCACGAACGAGAGTGAGGGCGGGAAGAAGAGATAGTCTCAGACGAATGCGCCTGCGTTGACGAGGCAAAACCATGTCTCTGCGGGGGAACTGAGGTTCCCCCCACTATGCCCCTCCGAAAGTCCCCCCGAATGTCGCTCTCGATTCCCCTCATCCCGACCTCCTGCCGCCGTGCGCTCCGGTTTATCTCGCGTTCACAATCCCAAAGCTGACATCCTGAAGTCTCTCCCCTACCGCGCTCATCTCACACTAAACACAATCGAGCTTGGCGAGCATTTCGTCCATGCGCCGGGTGACAACCTCTACTTCGTTGCGTCCCAGATCGTTGGATAGAGCCGAAGCGAAACGCGCAAAGCTCTGCTGACCTTCCGTGCGATAGATCAGCACGCCGTGGAGCGCCAGACCTTCGAGGCGATCGGGCGAGGCATAGGGCTGCACCGGCGCACTCGGTAGGGAAGCAGGCGCAGCAGCGGAAGGAAGAGAGGGTGTCCCCGTAGAGCCTGCCCTGACGGCTTTGTGCTTCTGCTCACGCAGGATTTCGTTGAGTTCGTACTGGTGGGTCGTCTCCTTGAGACCGTCTTCGGCACGGATCGACTGAGCGAGCCGATTGACGATGCGATCCCGGTTGTCGAGGCGGCGGATAGCGGCGTCCACTCCTTTGGCTTCGAGTGCTCCCTGCGAGTTCTGACGCAGGAGTTCGCTGTGGCCGCCGAACAGCCCTTTGCCGGTGACCTGGGTATACTCAAGGGCGATTTGCTGGAGGTCGGCAGAGACGCCCGAAGCGCGAGGAGTGGAGGAACCCTCAGCCGAATGGGACGAGGAAAGAAGCTTCTGGGACATGGTATGCGCATCCTCTCGCCGGGCACGCTGGGACTGTTGTCGATTATCGACCCAAACCATAGTCGAGAAGAATCCCAGCGTGATGAGTAATACTACACCAATTGCTTTGTATTCAAAGTAGTCATTAGGCGGTGACGGGGGCTGTTCCGGGAACACGGGTATTGTTACATTTTGGGGCACAATGCGTTTCTTCGCGACTTTGGTAGAGCGAGCAGTATGGGAATCGCGGTGGCGTCGGTGGTGCCTGTGAGAGGTTCGCTGCGCGCTGAGAGGAGCAGTCAAGTAGACCACCGTGAACAGGAGGAGAACAATGATGAGAGCACGTTTGGCTAGTGTGAACATGGACATCTCCTCTGGTACAAGGACAGCAAGTCGTTTATTATTGCTTTCCGAACTACTGTGTAAGTGGTGTAGGAACAAAAGGTGGTAATATCATAGAAAGCATATCACTACTGATCTTACGGAACCTCTAAATTAATATTGGAAACGCCTTCCCTCATGTCAAAATGCATGTCGGATGCAGAAATGCAAAAAAGGGGAAATCCATTTTCCAATCGAAATTTGACAGGAAAAATCTTACCGCAGAGGTCTTGCAATGTCTAATGTATATTCTTATGTTGAGTATGCCTCTTGTGTGATGAGAATTAGGCAGTACCAATGCCCTATACCAACGCGTCATTATAGACCGTAACCCAATTTGCCCACAGTCCCGTTTGCCAGCGTATCTTACACAAAATGAGCAGTCACTCGTCTGGCTCCTGACAGATTTGGCTTAAAGGGAATCGCCACTATGATTGGTTATATTACCCGTAGCAAATTAGCGATCTATTCGCCTAGACATCTGCGTATGATTACCAAGCATCTCACTAAAGTGGTGCAACCGGTGCAGCAATTTAGCGCTTAATTTTGCGAGCGAACAGAAGAGTCCCATCGCGTTGGTGCTTATAGCGTAAGCCTCCGCCGTTACAAGGGTGATTCCGGTCCTTCCTTAACCTCTTGGCACATTACTACTGGTTTCGTCATACCCGGGCTGTGAAAGGAAGAGCAGGACTAATCCCAGAGAAAGCAGCCCCTTTACCAGCGCGCGAAGTGTACCACTCCTTGTTACTGCACGATCAACTGTAATAAAAGAGACAAGATAGATGAGCAGGAATAATAAGATAAATACCAAATAGTACTGACCCTCTAAATGGGGAATAGTGAAGTCGGCAAACGTAATTAGGGCATACGTAATAACACTCGATATAATGGTCTCGGCAAGCCACCAGGAAATTTCTTGACTCAATGATACGTCTTTAGCGAGCCATGCTTCAGATACTTTATGATTCATGAAGTGAAACTATCATAGATCGCTACACCATACAAGCAGACAGGTCCATTAGCGCTATTAAATTAGAAGGTGCCTGCTTAAATCATCGATACCCTAGCCCGCGGGATCAAATACGCGCTAAATTTTAAAGAAGGTGACTCATCTCAAGGTCATTGAGATGAGTCACTTGCGAATTTCTGGCGGGAGAAACCATCTTTTGTAAGTATCTGCAACGGTCCCTTCTGCCAGTGCTAGCGCTTACCAGTAATACTCAGTATTCAAATGCCAGCCGTAAAATGCCGCATTAGGAAACTCCGAGTAGTATGCCCACACCGGTTTGTTCAGTCGATTCTGTGAGTGCTGGGTAAGGTATATACCTCCCCAATCGTCTTTGTATGTGACGATCATTGTATGACTGACTGGCCACCCGCCATCCCAGTTCACTTGAACGACATCTCCTGGTTCCAACTCATCCCAATAGCTCACTAAGTTGCCACGTCCTGAGAACCAAAGGAAGTCGAACAAATTCTCGGCTTTGCTGAAGCTATGAGAGTGACCTCCCCGGCCATTCCAATAATGAAACCAGTTGAAATCATCGTAAGGATCCAATCCAGTATTATTCCAACCGCCTGCCGATAAGCATTGAGACACAAAGTTCGTGCAGTCATTGTCAAAGCTGTCGTAGTAAGGGCTATACCAAGAGTTGTCATAATCAACTTCAGGATAGCTCCAACAATCGGCAGAGCAGTAATAGTATGCGTAAACAACGGCATCCCACTTGTTGTATGTATCGGCTTTGGTAATGCTAGTGTTGATCGCGCATAAAAAACAGACCATCAGACCAACCCAGAGCATTCTCGCTTTCTGTTGCATCGTCGACCATCCTTTCAACTTAAATTTTGGTTTTCATCGTGCCAAAAGCGTTTTAGATGAAAACCATAGGTTGTAGGTGTTGCTCGTCCCCCATGAATTGCCGAAGGCCAAATTATGCTTTACTTAAATAGTCGATTATTGCAATCACTAAGGGAGATATCTATTCATCTGCTCCTTCTCCCCTTGTGAGGGCTTTTCGGACCACCTCCTTTTTCTGCCCAGTCGTCACATAATTAAAGCCCGAGAATGGCTGGTACCGTAAGGCGGTATTCATAGATGTCGCTCATACGCCTGCCAGACAGAACTTTCTCTCAAATACTATTCCAAATGCAACTGAGCTGCCTTATCCACCGCAACCACAAGACATTATTTCTGTCTCGCTAGTATTAAAGAGAGGAAACAATCGTCGAATTCACGAACTTTGGATTAAATTATTCAAAAAGTTTTGAGAATTTCGAAAATGGAGATTGCGCGGATTGCCTGACACCGGTTTGAGTACGTTGGAGTCGAGCCGGAAGCGGAAGAGGCATAGGACATGGATGCAGATAGGACATGACAAAAATAATGTAGAATTAGTCGCACAGGCAATGGCTGCATGGCACCGATATAAAGCGGAGGTGGATGCCGAAAGCGACGCAAAAACAATTGAGCAGGCACTGTGCACATATAATGAGCAATTCGATTTACTCTGGCAATTTCATGAGCAACGTATCACGAAACGCTGTATACGCCTTCTCAACAGTAATGAAGAAGGGGAGGATGCAGCCCAGAATGTCTGTATACTTGCCCACCAGAACCTCGGTGAACTGAAAGCCAATGCAGCATTCCTTGCCTGGTTGAACACAATGACGAGGAATTATTGCGCTGAAGTTAGTATAAAAAATAAGAGATTACCTGTTGTGAGTTTAGACGACGAAAGTCTAAACTTACAAAATCAGATTGGCGTATTTGATAAGGGTATTGAAGATATCTTGAATGCCGATCAGTTGCGAGCTCTACAGCAGCGGGCAATAAATGAACTTAAAACAGTGGATGTCCAATTGGTTTTGAGTATTACAACGGAAAGCGATAGTGTAAACACTCCTCCTTCCATTGCTGAATGGAGCAGGATTTCCGGTATTGCTTATTCCACGGTACGTGACCGCCTCAAGTATCTTAGATCGTGGTTAGATCGAATTCAAAAAGAAGAATTAGACAGATAATGGAATCTTGTTTATTCGATTCCTGTGCTCACTGCCTACATAGGAGGCAGACAAAATATTGCCAATGGAAGACCCGATCGAATTCTCGCCTTTAGAAAAGCAAATCATGTCATCACTGCTCGAAGCAGAGTATGCGACAACGCCTGAATGTCTCGATCCCGATACATTGCTCGATCTGATAGAGCAAGGGGAAAGGCATCCGCTCTATACTCCGTTGTACAGCCACATCGACTCCTGTATGGCATGCCGCGTCGAGTACGCTTTGCTCAATCAAACGTGGCGCGCCACGCGGAACTTTCCTCTCGAATCGTTGGCTGTACTCTCCCCAACTCGCACCGAAGTACTGGACTCCCCTACTACGGCTCCAACTCGCCCTGCGTTTGGCGAATGGCTGCATAGTTTAATCTCTGAAAATCGAGGGGTACGCATTGCGTGGGGTGCCGCATTGCTCATGGTGTTTGTGGTTGGGTGGGGATTCTGGCAACTGCGCCACCTGCAAACTTCTCTGAATGTCGCTCAATCTCACTTACAGACGGAGCGGACGCAAATCGCCGCGCTGAGCGAGCAATTACGGCAAGCGCAGCAGAACGGCGGAACTTCGAGCGTTTTACCTCTCGATAATATGACAGAACGAAATACTGTGACGAAACTAGCTGACTCTCAGACCAAAATTAAGCAGTTGCAAGCACAGCTTGCTAACGCCCAGGCTGAGAGTCAAGCCGCAGCACGCGAAGTGCAGCTGAAAGCAGCTGCGGTAAATGCGCTCCAACTGAATATAAAACGCCAACTCTCGCTGGTCCGAAACGACATCGAGACCGATCGTTTACTGATCGCGAGTATTGCGGGACTACGGGAAGGTCAGGAAACGGTGAGGGGGAGCAGCGATATTCAGCTTCGTAGTCCTCGCGCTACCTGTGTGCTAGAAGCCCGCCCACGATTTCAATGGACACTGGATAACTCCGAGCTCGCACTCACTGCTTACGAAATCACGATTGACGGCGAGAACGGATATCATCGTGTCAAGCAGCTTGCCAAAGATGCCAACGAGTGGGATATGACCGAAGAGCTTACTCTGGCGTTTCCTCCGTTACAGCGCGGCGTGATTTATCGCTGGCAGGTGCGCGCCCTTGTGACCGGCAGTGTTCCGATCGCTTCCTCGGTTGCAAAATTCAAAGTCGCGTCACAAGAAACAGTAAACCAGATTGCCCTGGCACGACGCAACGATACCGCCCGCCCGCTAACGCTATTCAAGTCCCTTCTGCAAAACGGTCTCTTGGATGATGCGCGTCGCGAAATCAATTCTATGCTTGACAACCTTCAAAACCCCACCCCAATACGCAAATAATACGACATGCTTCCTCGTTCCACGCAGAGCGGGATCATGGAGGGTCCTCGCCATGTTTTCGCTCCGACTTCCTCTTCTTTTCACCTGGATAATCGTAGGCATAACGCTGTCGATCGGTTCCCACGCGGTTTGCCCACTTCAAGCAGAACATAATCTCACGCAAAATACATCGGCTCAAGCACGACAAAAGTGCTACCAACTCTTTCATATCGGTAAAAAGGCGTATGAAGGGGGAGACTGGACCAAGGCCGAGCCGCTGCTAAAACAGGGATTACAGCTAGCCGAGATAGCGGGTGAAAAGGCTCTGCAAGCCGATTTCCTGAATCTGACAGGACTTGTCTACTACCGACGCGGGCAGTTGTTGGAATCACTGGAATATTTTCGCCGCGCCCTGGGCCTTTTTCAAAATAATGCCAGCAGCGATACCCGAATACTAAAAACTATGAGAGCGTCCGCTGCAAGCGTTCTCAATAATATGGGTAATGCTGCTGACCAGTTAGGACAAATCCATGAGTCGTTGAAATATAAACAAGAGGCAATGACCATACGTCTGGCGATCGGCGACAAAGGTAAAATCGCTGACAGTACAAATGCGCTCGGCATCGCTTACGAACATCTTAGTGAGTGTGACAAAGCACTTGATTTCTATGCGTGCGCGCTGAAACTCTACGAAGTACTTCAAGACCAAGAGGGTATCACTGACACCTGTAACAACATGGGTAACGTGTACGATAGACTGGGCGAGTACGAAAAGGCATTGTCTGTGTATCAGCGCTCCTATGATGTCGCAACCGCATTGGACGACAAAATAGGCAGAGCAAAAGTTCTCAACAATATGGCGACTACCTACGAGTCATTAGGCGAACTCGATAGGGCGCTTGATTTGCTGCACGATGCACAACGCCTACAAGATGTATTCGGTGATATTCAGGAACGAGCTAATACACTGAACAATATAGGCAACGTTTACGCTGACAAAGGGAACTACGATCTAGCGTTTGACAATCTGTTCCATGCCCTGGAACTCCGGAAATCGATCGGTAACCCGCAGGCAATCGCTGAAACCATGATAAATGTCGGCGCTCTATATGAGGCGTTTGGGCGACTCGCTGAGGCACAGAGTCTGTATGAACAAGCAGGTAAAGCCCTTGGAAAATCCGACGATAAGTCATTTCTGGGAAGGTGTTTCAGCAATCTGGCGAATATTGCTGCGAAGCAGGTGTCAATTTCCGGACTATACTGATCCATTAGTTTTCGGCCAAGGTATGCCGGGCGTTTTCGGCCAAGGTGAACCACTCCGCTCTGTGACGGACACGTCTTCGGTATGCTCTTTCTCAGTACACTTGCTGAGGAGGAGACAT
>JBBQPY010000062.1:0-25551 GCA_038216735.1 Chthonomonadales bacterium | reverse complement strand
TATAGCTGTCGAATGCCTGCTCGCTGATTGACGTTACAGGCATCGAACGCGGGATTTTGGTATCGATGCCGTGCGCTTGAGTGGTCGTTGCATGGAAGCAGGGACGCGTAGAACCGTCTGCTCGTTCGGATTTCCCTCGCGTTCGAAGTCGATTTCGGCGAAGTCGCGCATTTTGGGGCGGACATTCTCTTTCCAGGACGCTCTCACGAGTACAAATCTCTCGTTACGTCCCCAAAACAGCACCTCTTGCAAAGCGGGCAGACGAGCTTTCGACAGTTGTAGAGGGTTGTAGCTCCCCAAAGAGGTCGAACAAAGAGGCATTTCCCTACCCACCCCTTTAAAAAGCAGAATGACCGGCATCCTGGAGAAACTATTGTGCTGGCAGGAGAAACTCTCCCCCAGCGTGAACTTATTTCTCAGCCACCTAACCTTGTGAGAGAGACCATGCCCCTTCCCAATGGAACCGTCACCTTTCTGTTTACCGATATTCAGGGTAGCACACGTCTCTGGGAGCAGCATCCCGAGGCGATGCGTGCCGCTTTGGCTCGCCACGACGCCCTGATGCGGCAGGCTATCGAAGCCTACGACGGGCATGTCTTCAAGACCGTTGGTGATGCCTTCTGCGCCGCCTTCCACACCGCTTCGGATGCCCTTCAGTCCGTACTTTCCGCCCAACAAGCCCTGACTTCTGAATCTTGGCCCGACACCGTAATAATCAAGGTCCGGATGGCTCTGCACACGGGAGCCGTCGAAAACCGCAACGGCGACTACTTCGGCCAGCCCCTCAATCGTATCGCCAGACTCCTCTCCACCGGCTACGGCCAACAGATCCTCCTCTCCCAGGTCACCTGCGACCTGGTACGCGATACCCTGCCTCTGCTGACCTCCCTCCAGGACCTGGGAGAACACCGCCTCAAAGACCTTGCACGTCCCGAGCACGTCTTTCAACTGCACCATCCCGACTTACCTGGAGAGTTTCCACCGCTCAAGTCCCTCGATAACGTGGCGATGCCCAATAATCTGCCCCAGCAAGTCACGAGCTTTATTGGAAGGGAGAAGGAGCTCGCCAGCCTCCAGGAAGCGCTCGCCAGGTCGCGGCTTCTCACCCTGACAGGGGCGGGAGGCAGCGGCAAGTCACGCCTCGCGCTCCAAGCTGCCGCCGATCTGCTGGAGACCTACCCGGACGGCGTGTGGCTTGTCGAACTCGCTCCCCTGGCCGATCCGCTCCTTGTCGCGCAGACCGTGGCGAACGCACTCGGGATCAAGGAAGAGAAGGACAAGCCGATCCTGATTACGCTTGCCGAGAATCTCAAGGATAAGAAACTCTTGCTCCTGCTCGACAACTGCGAGCACGTGCTGGATACCAGCGCTAAGTTAGCCGATAATTTGATCCGCTCCTGTCCCCTGGTGCAAATCCTCGCTACCAGCCGCGAAGGGTTGGGCATTGCCGGCGAGACGACCTACCGCGTGCCCTCGCTTTCCCTGCCAGACCCCAAACGAACGCAAACAGCCGAGAGCCTGTCCCAATTCGAGTCGGTGCAGTTGTTTATCGCCCGCGCCCTCCAGACGCAGCCCCACTTCGTCGTCACCAATCAGAATGCGCCCGCCCTCGCCTCCATCTGCTTTCGGCTCGACGGCATCCCACTTGCCATCGAGTTAGCGGCTGCCCGCGCCCGTTCGCTTTCGGTCGAAGACATCGACAGCAAACTCGATCAGCGCTTTCGTCTGCTGACGGGAGGAAGCCGCACCGCGCTGCCCCGTCAGCAAACGCTGCGCTCACTTATCGACTGGAGCTACGACCTTCTCAACGATGCGGAGAAAGCCCTGCTATGCCGCCTGTCGGTCTTCGCGGGCGGATGGACGCTCAACGCAGCGGAGCAGGCTTGCTCGGGCGGTGCGGTAGAAGAATGGGAGGCTTTAGACTTTCTCACGTCGCTGTGTGACAAAAGCTTGGTCGTTGCGGAGCCTTCGGGAACGACCACGCGCTACCGGCTGCTGGAGACGGTGCGGCAATATGCCCGCGACCGTTTGCTCGAAAGTGGCGACGGTGCGGTCTACCGGGACAAGCATCTGGCGTTCTTTTTAGGGTCGGCTGAGGAGATGGAGCCGCAGATCGACAGTCCCCGGATGAAGGAGATACTGGATCGGTTCGAGGCGGAACTCGACAACTTGCGCGCAGCGCTGGAGTGGAGCAGCGATTCGCCCACGCACGCCGAGTCGGGCTTGCGGCTCATACTGGGGATGAGCAATTTTTTAGCGAGGCGCTATTACGTTAAAGAAGCACAGGGGCGGCTGTCTCGCGCTTTGGAAGCCTCCGAAGGAGTAAGCCCGAGTTTACGCGCTAAGGGACTGCAATACCTGGGTGAATATGCGATGTATGTCCCGGACTTTGTGACAGCGCGTCGGCTGCTGGAAGAGAGCCTGGCGATCCGGCAGGCGCTGGGAGATCGCCTCGGCATTGCCCGGTCGCTCAATGAGCTGGGCAGATTGGCCCTGCGTCAGAAGGACTATGGTTTGGCGCGGCAGCACTGTGAGGCGAGTCTGGTCATTTTCCGTGAGTTAGGCGATCGAAGCGGCATCGCCACCGCGCTGAACGGACTGGGAGTTATCGCTGGTGAGCAAGGCGATCCGGCGGCGTCTCGCCTGTACTATGAGGAGTGTTCGAAGATAGCACACGCGCAGGACGATCCCTTCGGAATCTATCTTGCTCTGTACAACCTGGGATGTTTGCACTTTGACGCGAAAGAGTATCACACCGCCGGAGTGATGTGGCGAGAGTGCCTCGCTATCGTCGTGCAGCACACCATGACAGGTTCTATTCTCTGGATGCTGATAGCATTGGCGGAACTTTTCGCCGTCACGGACAGCCCGCTCGATGCGGCGCGTATCTGGGGACACTTAGAGCGAGAGGGAGAAGAAACAGACGGGGAAATAGCTCTGCGATTCAGGGTAGCGCTGGCCGCCGAGGTTCCCGCCGCCCGCGCTGCGCTGGGCGACGATGCCGCCTTCGACGCGGCCTGGCAGGAAGGCCGCTCGCTGTCCGTGGAACAGGCGGTTGCGCTGGCGCAGCGCGAAACCACCCAACCCCCGCATTGACCTGCCGCCAGGAACGACGACGTTGCCATTCACCGCTATCGGAGGCCGCGCCGAACGAATGAAACCACTGAGTCACGACCGACCGAGCAGTCTAGCGCACTCAATCTACCCGAAATTAAAATGCGCCAGCCCTATCCTCGACACTCCGCTGCTTGACACTCTACTGATTGTATGCTACTATCCGAACGATATTCTACAGGTAAATTTGCCAAAGTATGTGTATCAAAATACCGTCTGGACCGACCAACCTTCAGGCATTCGTCCACACGGCAGTTTCAGAGTACATTATAAGCAAGAGGCGCGGCGAAGACCGCGTTCGAGATGAATGGAAAGACCCCGAAATCGGGTCCATCGTATTTTTTGTGATTTGTTACCAAGGAGAGCGCGATGGGCAGATACGCCCTGATTCTGGCGGCGATGCTGCCCCTGACACCCGTTTATGCTCTGGCGCAGCAACCTGCCCCCGCTGCCGCCCCGACACAAACGCCTGCCAGCCCATCCCTCACGCAGAATGTCGAAACGACGAACCGCGCGATCGGCTACACCGCCTGGGACGACGATTTTTTCTACGTCGCCGTGCAGGTCAACAAACCGACATTGACGGGCAAAAACAGCCAGCCCTTCTCCAATCCCCTGGAAGACGACGCCGTCTACATCGCAATCCAGACCGATGACGACCGTACCGCCACGAGACCGACCGCGCATACCGTCTTCGTTGCGGCGAGCGCAGCGGGCGGCGCTCAGCTCTATAGCGGCACGGCAAAAACGCCGCTTTTCAACGGATTCGATGACCTGAGCAAACGCCTCACCGATCTCACAGTCAACGAAAAAGACGTGGTGGCGCAGAACCTCAAACGCGCAGCGCTGCTCGGAAGCGTGATCAAGTTTCAGGTCGATCCACATGGGATTTCACGCGCTGGCGGCGCCCCTGCACCCGGTTATACGGTCGAAATCGCGATTCCATGGAGCGACCTCGGCGGACGTCCCAACGCAGGCACGAAAATGGGGATCAATTTCGTCGCACAGAGCGTGAGCGCAGGCAGCCCGCCGTTACAGAGTTTCTCGCCGAAAGTCAAGACGATCACCGACCTCGACATCCCTGCCCTATGGTCGGAAATAATCTTCAGCAATGCAGCGGTGACACCACCCGCCGGAACGCTCGTCTGCCCACGCGTCTTCTCGAACAAACCTGTGATCGATGGCGACCTGACAAGCGGTGAGTGGAACACGATCTCCATGCTCGAGTTCGGCGAACGTGCCACCAATGTCGATGCAACCGTCGCGCTCGCCCGCACGATTGCCGCGCGCCAGCGCCCCAACTACCGGCTGCTTCCGCCGCAGCCCGCCCTTCCGCTTCCCGTCCCTGCTTCGCCGCCTGCAATGGCCGCGCATAAACCGCAGACGGTGCCGCAACTCGTGATGGCGCGCTACGACTATCGCTATCAGGCGGACGCGCGCAAATCCGCGCCGTTCGACGGAATCGTTCGATCTAGCGGCGGCACCTCGCTCGCACATCACCCGCTCGATGGTATCGGACCGTGGTTCAGCTACGACCATGCCGACTGGCACCGCCGACAGCTGCTCGACATACGCCGCGCCGGGATCGACGTGATCCTGCCCGAGTACCGGGGCGGGGCGCGTGACCGCCAAACCTATGCCGACAAAGGGCTGCTCGTACTCGCTTCTGCACTCAACAGCCTGAAGCAGTCGGGACAGGACTACCCGCAGGTTGGCATGTTCCTCGAAACGGACTCGCTGGCAGAAGTTTTCGGCGATAAACCAGACCTGAAGCTGCCTGCAACGCAAGCTGCACTCTACGAAATGATCCGCGATTTTTATCGTCGGATACCCGCGTCCTTTCGCTGCCGGGTCGTGCTGAATGCTGCCAATGGCAGTCGTACTGCCTGCCCGGTTTTCCTCTCGAGCGCAGAGGCATTCAAGGACCTGGACGGCAGTTTCGTTTCCTATTTGCGAGGACGCTTCGCCGCCGATTTCGACGGCTCCGATCTTGTGCTGCTCGGTGACCGTACCTTCAAATCGAAAGCTCCGCTGGACGGCTATTTCCAGGAGACGAGAGATAAAGGCTTTCAATCCGAGGACGGCGGTTGGATCAAAACGGCGTCGGTCGGCGCAGGCTATGACAATTCGTTTCTCGACTTACCCGCCGGAGAAAAAATCCGCTATCGCCCCCGCCACAATGGTGACACCTATCGCGCCGACTGGAAAGCGGCTGTCGCCAGCAAGCCCGACTGGGTGCTTCTGGACGGGTGGAACGACTATAGCGTCGGCGCGGAAATCGCTCCAACACTCGAAACAGGCTATACGACCTCGGATATCACGGTCGAATACACGCATCTGCTGCTCGGATTCGCCAAACGCGGCGTAAAGTTCCTGTCAGCCGACGCGCCGCACATGCTTTCGACGGATGGCACAGGGATTGTGCATCTGCGTCTCCAGAACACCGGCATCGATATCTGGGGCGCGGCCGACCCGACGAAAGTGCCAGTCTCGCTCACTTACAACTGGGTGTACGAGGGCCGCAGCATCGCTGGCGGCACGCTGCCGCTTACGACGGTGACGGCGATCCTCGAGGATACCGATGTAGCCCTTCCCATCAGCTCCGCCAAACTGCCAGCGGGCGATTACACGCTCGAAATCAGGCTGGCAGAGACCGGCAAAAAAGGCGCGACCAGTCTTATTGGAGGCGACGCGCCCGGCGCGTCATTACAGCTGCCGATTCGGATTATCAATGCATTGACGGATGCCGTGCCGCGGTGGGCAGCGAGTGTCGTCAGTTCGGACCTGCCGACTCTGCCCGAGCGCGGAAGCGTCTACACCATTCATGCAGCGCTGCGGAACGAGGGCCTGCAGACCTGGCGGAAGGCAGATAATGCTCACGTCACGCTCCGTCTGTATCGATCTAATTTGCCCGGAGCCGAACTATCCGAAGGAATTGGCACTACGGAAACGCTGGTGCAAACGGCAGACGCTTCCGCAGCGCTGACAGAGGATGTACTGCCCGGTCAGGAGACGAATGTCACACTGATGCTGCCGTTGATGGACGCGGCGGGCGCGGCTGTCCCACTCTGGACGCAGGATAATCTCTGGACCTATATGGTGCGCTGGGAAGTATCAGCGGGACAGAGCACAGTTTCGGGTGCAGCTTTGACAGCGGTGAACGCGAGTGCGCCAGAAGCGGGAGCGGCGATTAGAGTCGGCGCGTCGACCTCGCCTGAAGCGATCGGGATCGTCGACTTCGATTTCGGGGCGCGCTTTATTGCCGACAAAACCCCGAGCGCGCTGCCTGCCGAACGTCGTCAGCCGGTTCCCGTCAGCGTGCGTAACGACAGCGCACAGACCTGGAAAAAGGACAGCGTCCGCATCGGGTACCATTGGTACTACGAGGACGGCACCGAGTTTTTGTGGGAGGACGAGACGACCCCGATCCCCCAGGATGTTCCTCCGGGCGGCGTCACTGAAAATACGCTTGCCTATGTCACTGCTCCGCCCTATAACGGAAACTACTGGCTGGTCTGGGACGTCAAATTCGGGGACACGTGGGCGTCTACTGCGGCTGGGACGCGTACGTTCGATCAGACGATGCATGCCGTCAAAGTGCTGGGCAGTAAGCTTCTTTTTGCCGATCTGAAGAAGTATTACAACGTCGACGGGTTGACGGACGACGACAATTTGCTTGAAGGCGATTTCGACGGACAGGGACACACCTTCCCGGCAGCTCTCGTGCCGCCGTATGCGAACGGCGATCCGGTTCCTTCGACGATATGGCTGCCGACGGCGAAATCCGGTCCCGATTCACCCCGCCGCATTAGTTTCCGCTGGGGTCCCAAAGAGGGCGCTGCGAAGAGTTTCATCGCCTGTCAGGGACAGCGCATCGAGCTCGGCAAGTCTGGGGGACAGTGCAGTATTCTGCATCTTCTCGCCGCAACCGGGAGCAAAGAGGCGAGCGCGGATGTCAAATTGATCTTCCAGGAGCCGACGAGTCAGTCCGAGGATCTGTATTCGTTTACGGTCAGCCCATGGAATCAGCCTCCGAAACACGGGGAGGAAGTCGCTTTCGTCTCACCTCGCCACCATGAGCGCAGTGGGGTGGTGCAGAGCGCCGTCGCGCTCTATCACTATACGATCAAGATTCGTGAACCGCGTAAGCTGGTCGCGATCCAACTGCCGAACAACCCGGATATCAAGATCGCCGCAATTACGCTCGAGAAGTAACCGATCTCACCAGGCTCTTCTCAAAATTCACTCTGCCCGTGTCTTACTCAAGAGAGGGAAGACTGCACTGTCCGATTTTGCATTTAGCTCCGCTTCTATGAGTTATGGCGGGCTCCGCAATCCCAGACCAGAGCCTCAGCCTCACGGGCTCAGGCTAAGATGTTTATCTCTCGAAGGATACAAACAAGGATACAGACGCAATGCGAATTGCCTATTTCGATTGTTTCAGCGGCGTCAGCGGTGACATGACGCTCGGCGCACTGTTGCACGCGGGCGTCGACGAGGGCGAGTGGCGTACGGAACTCGCAAAACTGAACGTTCCCGGATACGAACTGACGATCTCACCGGTTATCAAAGAGGGAATTTCCGGCACCGATGTCGATGTGGTTTTGATCGAGGCGGATCAGGGGCATGGACGGCATCTGGCGGACATCGAAGAGATACTGAATCGCAGTGGGCTTTCCGAAAACATCCGGTGCCGGGCGCTGGGGGCGTTTACCCGACTGGCGCACGCAGAGGCTAAAATCCATGCGATGACGCCCGACACGATCCACTTTCACGAGGTCGGCGCGGTCGATGCGATCGTCGATATCGTGGGTGCGTGTATCGGTCTGGAGATGCTGGAGGTCGAGAAAGTTTACGTTTCGCCACTCCCGATAAATCGTGGCTGGGTCGAATGCGCGCATGGCACGATGCCGGTCCCGGCTCCCGCGACGCTCGAATTGCTCGTCGGCTTTCCGCTGCGCCCCGACGATCGCCAGAAAGAACTGATTACGCCGACGGGCGCTGCGATCCTCGCCGAATACGCCGAACGAACCCCGCAGGGCGACATTGCGCCGGTGCCGCCGATGATATTGCGTTCGATCGGTTATGGCGCGGGTAAGCGGGACTCCTGGATACCCAACCTGCTGCGCCTGATGGTCGGTGACACGTATGTCGAGCCCTTCAAAAAACCCTCTGGCACCAGCCGCCCCGCAATCGCCCGCCCGCTCAAAGCTCCCCGGCATAAATCCTGACGGGCAGCCTTCAACCAACTTCAGTTCTGGAAGGGCGGGTACTGGCGTGGTTCACCTGGCTATCGCGGTAAAACAGCTAATGTGATTGTGATGCGTTTCCGGTGGGGACAAAAATCTAAAGATTTCATTACCAATTTCAGCAGTTGAAGTCCTAAACCTATCAATTTGGATCAAAGAAGAGCCAAGCAATGGAACAAAAACGCAGCAGATATACGCTGGCAGCAAAGATCGGGATGGGAATTCAATTCGGCTTCGCATTCGGGGTCTTACTGACATTATGCCTTATTCAGGTAGTGAATGACCATTCATTCAGGATGTTAAGCATCGAATGGATCAAATGCCTGTCTGTGCTCGGCGCGATTGTGATGCTTCCTCCCTCTTTCGGCATAATGGCAGCCAACTTTGTGTTTCATTCGTTAAAAATGAGTAAGAACTGCTATCTAATATTAGCTGCAGTGATATTATGTATATGGTCATACACTTGCTTCGGTTTCGTAAGATTGTTCTGGCGTGAATACAGCTTGGCGTTCGTCCTGATCAATACACTACTCGGCGGAATACTCGCTAATTTCGTGGCAGGTACAGTCGCCCGCAAAAAAGATATCGAGATCGTATCGCGGGATGGCGATGGCAGTCATGCATTCAGTGGCGGAGTGGTCAGAGAAGACTAATTCTGGACTCAGCGTTGAATACCTACGCTTTGCCATTTAAGATCGGAATGGAAAATAGATCTTTCGTCCAGAGGAGGGTAGGCGCAACGTGCCACATAGACAGTTGTTCTGCACCTACCGGTAAAATGCATAGGGGAATAAGGTGAGCCAGTTGGCTAGGTAGGCGATTCAGGGGCGACGATGCCTTTTTCGATTGCGATGCGCGCTGCCTCCGTGCGGTTGCTCACCTCCAATTTGCTGTAGATGTGCGCCAAGTGGTACTCGACCGTCTTGGCGGTGATGAACAGTTTGGCGGCGATTTCCTTATTACGTGACCCAGATGCCAACAGCCGCAGTACCTCCAGCTCCCGCTCGTTCAGCTCATCAATCACGCCGCCGCCATGACCCGCCTGTCCCGAAGCGATCGCGGCAAGACGATCCGTGACGGCGGGCGAGAGTCGCAGTTCGCCTCGATGTGCGGCAAAAATCGTCGCGATCAACTCCGACGGCGCGGCATCTTTGAGCAGGAATCCACGCGCACCGAGCCGCAGCGCATCCCCCACTGTGGAATCCGTCTGAAATGAAGTGAGAATGATCACGGGAAGCGCAGGCTGTGTCGCATGAATGCGACGCAATCCCTCCAGACCGTCCACTTCGGGCATTTGCAGATCCATAAGTATGACGTCGGGTTTCAACTCTGCTGCCATTTCCGCCGCCTGCGCTCCGTTCCCCGCCTCGCCTACAACGCACATTTCACCGGTCGTTTCGAGCATCGTACGAATGCCCTGCCGCACCAGCGCATGGTCGTCAGCGATCAAAATGCGCAGCATTTGCTGAGGCAATTCCTGATTCGAAGAGGCAGACCCGCCCGAGGGTACAGACGCTGATACTGTAGACTGCACGACGGTGAGCGGCAGTTCCATAGCAGGAGTCGACTGTGACGGATTTGAAGTAGAAGAGAGCGCAGGAAGTGTCGTTTCGGAAAGAAGTGCGGTGCCAGAAGATTCGATCGAGGTATTCAGGAGAGCAGAGTCGTCAGTATTTCGCTGGTCCTGCGAATTTTCAATCGGACGACTGGTGAGCGGAGTCGAGGGACGGTAGGGCAACACGACGCGAATGCGCGTTCCCCAACCGAGTGTCGTATCGATCTGGAGGGTGCCGCCAATCAGCCGGACACGCTCGTTCATGCCAAATAGACCGTAGCCTCCGTCGGGACCGGGGAGCGCACGGGTCTCGGCATCGAAACCGACGCCATCGTCCTCGACGAGCAGTGTGACATCCTCGGAATTATACTGGATGCCGATGCGTAAGCGCTTCGCTTTTGCGTGCTTGCGGGCGTTGGTCAGCGCCTCGTGCGCGACGCGCACCAGGGTCGTACACTGGTCGGGCGTCAGCGGCTGCTCGTCACCGGTGAGTATAAACTGCGCGGAAATACCGGTCTCGGTCTCCCACTGCTGCGCTTCGCTGGCGATCACCTGCGCGGGGGAGAGCGTGTCGAGCGCCGCCGCTGAAAGTCCCTGTACGGCGCGGCGAGTATCGGTAAGCGCGGCACGCGCCTGCGACCGCGCCGCCGTCAGCATATCCTGCACCGCCGCCGTGTCACCACGATCGAGATAGTTCTGAGTCGTGTCGATCTGCAGGACCAGCGCAGTCAGCGACTGCGCGACGGTATCGTGAATCTCACGGGCGAGCCGGTTGCGCTCCGCCATAATCGCGATGTCGCGCTGCTGTTCCAGCTGCTGCGTGAGCGCGATACCAATCGTTGTCAAATCCGCGAAGGCTTTGAACGTTGCCGTTTCAGGTTCCGTGAAATCGCGCTCGTCAAGTGGATAGACAACGAGCGCCCCGCGTATCTGCTCGCCATGCTGCAGTACGGCGATCAAAAGCGAGGTGATGTTTTCGCGCCGATACATATCGCGCAATTCCGCGGCCACTTCCGCGTCGTTCTGAATATCGCGGGCATGATAAGGCATACCGATTGCGATGGCGCGCGACGCCATGACGCCTGGCCGCGCCCACTGCGTGACCGTCCGCCCATACTCCGCAGAGACGTTGCGAAGCGAAAGCGGAATCGTCGTGTTGTTCTCGTCGCGTAAAAACAACGCAACCCGTTCGACTCGCAGGCGCTCGGCGATCACGTCGGTGATCATCACGCCGATTTCTGGCAGCGGGCGTCCGATCAGAATCGCCGCTGCGACCTCGTGTGTGAATTCACGGCGGCGCAACTCCTCTCCATACTCCCATCGGAGCCGTTCCATTTCCGCTCGCAGTGCCTCGTGCTCTGGTTTCGGAACTGTTTCTGGCGGATGTTCTGTCCGCGCTCCGGTCCGAGAAGTCGGCGGCGATGCTGTACTGGAATAGTTTTCGGGCGCACCTGTTCTTGAGGTTTTTTGCTCCGGATTATCCTGCGTCATGCAGTCGTTATCCTCTCTATTGTCGCCTTTCGCGCTTCCATCGCCCGATCGTGGATGGGTATCTCAGTAGCGAAACTCGGTATTGATCGGACGCTCCGCGACCCCGGCAGTTTCGTCTAATCGTGAGCGACCCGCCTTTGGAAGACGCGTTGCACTCTCCGCTTGTGCCGCAATCTGCTCCACTCTTTCGGGCAACGGGTCGCAGCCAAGAGCGAGCAATGCCGCGTTTCCGGCGCGACCGCCCTGTGGAACGACATAGACCGGAACGCCCTGCTCCAGTGCGCGTCGGCACTCCGTCTCCATCCCACCGCCTGCGGCGATATCCAAGGCAATGACCACCTGCGCGAGTGCGAAGATCATTCGGTCACGGCGACGATTGTTTGCGCCGAGGCTATGGTCATCGAAGCGGAATGGCGAGAGCGCAAGGTCCCTCTTCGTATCGAAAATCAAGTCGCGAATTCGGGCGGCAGCAAACGGTGGACGATCGAACTCGGGTCCCATCGCCTCACGCAGCCCGCAATCGAAAACGTAGATCGTTGGGCGGTTGAGCCGCTGTGCCGAGAGCGCAAGCCGCTTGTAGGGAGCGCGATCGTGTCCGGTAACCGGTACGCCTCCGTGCTCGATGAGCGTTCGGGCGATCTCGTCCTGGCGTATTAGAGCGGCAGGTGGGGAGCCATTCGAGACGGCGATCGTGAAGGTGAAGCGTGCAGAAGCGGTGTCTGTTACCGAATGGTTGCCAGCTTGGCTTTGACCGGCAGCAACGGAGTTCCTTTTCGGGGTTGCGCTACTAAGTCCATTGCCCGTGAGCGAAAGATTGCCGAGCGCATAGAGGATCGGGGGCGGCGCGTCGTCATAGCGTTCGAGGCGCGTCGGGTACGTCATGCTTTCGCAAGTCAAAACGGATATTTTCGCATGTCGCGCGGCACGCGCAAGTTCTGCGCTTTTATCGAGCAGTTCTGCCTGATGTTCGACGAGGAAAGCGGCGGCGCGGGGATCGAGGTCGTACTGTGTCTGCCAGTGCTCTGTGCTGAGAAGGAGGCATTCGTCGGGCGTAATACGAAGGCGCGCATTATAACGGAGAAGGCGAGTCAGCGTTTTTTCGCCGAGATGCGGCACACTGTGCAGCAGTAGCGTAAATTGGATCGGGCTAATCGGTTCCGAACTGTCACGGTTCACATCGAACGCCTTTCGAACGACGCCCTCCGGCTGATCTCTTCTGGATCATTGAGCGCGATAGGCTGCGAGATACTGCGCGGCCTGACGCAGGTGGTAGGCGTCGTGACCGAGGATCAGCGCGATCTGCATTTCGATTGTCAGCGGTCCGAGCGGCTCACGAATACCTACACGCTGCCAGTCCTCTTCGTTCAGTCCACGCAGAAACGTTGACAGTCCGGCACGCCGTTCACGGAACAACTGAATCTGCTGCAGGGGATCGGCATGCGCATAGTCGTGGTCGAGCGCGAGCTGGCCTTCGTCGGCATCGGGCAGTATCGGCTGCTGTTCCGCCAGCGTTCGCCGAATACGACCGTCGAAAATCGCGTCCCACTCCGCCAGGTGTGCGACGGCTTCACGCAGTGTGAAACGATTCGGGTCCGGACGAAAGTCCCAGAGGGCCGCATCGGCGGGCAGTTCTTTCAGCAGTTCACCCAGCGTTTCCGGCGTTCCCTCGATGCCGGGAACAAGATAGTTTCGTGTTACTTTGATGAAGCCCAAAACCGATGTCCTTTCAATCGTGAGAAAATCTAGTGTGCATAGCAATCCTGCCTTGCGGCATCGAATTACTATTTGTTAATAACCGAGCGCGCGTAGTACGTCGTCTCGGTGAGCGCGTAAAAGTGTAGGCGTCTGCATTGCCTGCGAAATAGCTGTGTCGGGGTCTTTCAGGCCGTGACCTGTGAGTGTGATAACGACGGTAGCGGGCTCTGTGAAGAAACCCTGAGCGGCAAGCTTCCGCAGTCCTGCAATCGGCGCGGCGCAGGCAGGCTCGACGAAAATACCCTCCAGCCGTGGCAGAAGACGGTACGCGCCCAGTATCTCCTCATCCGTCACACAGTCGATCAGACCGTTGGATTCGTCACGTGCGGCGATCGCCCCGTGCCAGCTCGCGGGGTTGCCGATGCGGATCGCCGTCGCCACCGTCTCCGGGTGCGGGACGGGAATGCCGCTTACGAGCGGAGCCGCGCCCGCCGCCTGAAAGCCCAGCATACGTGGGCGCGTCTCGCATTTCCCGAGCGCATGATACTCTTTGTAACCATTCCAGTAAGCAGTGATATTGCCCGCATTGCCGACTGGCAGCGCATGGAAATCGGGAGCGCGGCCGAGCGCATCCACGACCTCGAATGCGCCGGTTTTCTGACCTTCGAGGCGATATGGGTTGACAGAATTGACGAGCGCAATCGGATTCATGTCGCAAATATCGCGCACCAGACAGAGCGCTTCGTCGAAATTTCCGTCGATTGCAAGCACTTTCGCGCCATGGATCAGCGCCTGCGACAATTTGCCGAGCGCGATCTTGCCGCCAGGTATCAGCACGATACAGCTCATGCCCGCGCGTGCCGCATATGCTGCCGCCGATGCCGAAGTGTTGCCCGTCGAGGCGCACATCACTGTTTTCTGCCCGTTTTCGAGCGCTTTGCTGACGGCGAGGGTCATGCCGCGATCCTTGAATGAACCCGTCGGATTCAAGCCCTCGAACTTACAGTAGATGGTCAGGAGCGGATCGATCGCGGCGGCGAGGCGCGGCGCAGGAATCAGCGGCGTATCGCCTTCATATAGTGTCACCACAGGGGTCGCTTCCGATACCGGAAGCAGGTCTCGATAGCGTTCGATCAGTCCTCTGTACAACGTGCGCTCCTCGTTCGAATGCCTGATGAGAGCAGTTTCTATTTTGATCCCGATTCGTAACTATTCCCCTTCGTTTAAGCATTGGTACCTCTCCCCTCTCCCGAAGCTTCGGGAGAGGGGTCTGGTGTTGAGGATGAATAGTTATCCCAATTCAAACTGCAGTAGAAAATGTAGAAATGATTGCTGCCAGACGTTACGGCAGCAATTTCATTTTCGGCATACTCGCCTCGAGTCTGGCACATTCTTTTCGATAGAAGCAAGAGGGCACGTATTTCGCGCCGTGAGCGCCCGTCAACTGTCTATCGTGACTCTATTATGCGGGTGTATGTTTGAACTTGCGGACGCGAGAGTCGGCTCGCCATTCGATCACGTACAGATCGCCGTGAGAGTCGACCGTCAGGGCGTGCGGCGCCTCGAACGTCGCGTCCGTCACGCCCTTGCGCCCATCGCCTAGCTGAGCTAGCGGCTTGTCGTTTTCGTCCAGAATAGTCACACGGTGATCGAGGTCTGGAATGTACATTTTGCCTTTGTGGGTATAGAAACAGCAGGGCTGCCGTACATCTTCTCCCAGAAATCGCTTGTGCTGCCCGTCGAGCGTCAGCACTTGAAGGCGGGCATTGTTGCGGTCGGCGACATAGAGTTCCGGCTCCGCTTTGCGCGTATCCACCCAGATCCCGTGCGGGCAGTTGAACTCGCCTGGACCCTTACCAGGTTTGCCGATCGTGCGTATGAACTTTCCTTCTTTCGTGAACTGGTGCACCATATTGCCACCGTAACCCTCGCACACATAGAGGTCGCCATTGGGCGCGATCGCGAGGTCGGTGGGCTGATTGAAACCAAACTTGATCGAGGTCGAGGACTCGTAGGGAACGTCGCCGATGCGCAGCAGGCGTCTACCCTGAAGGTCGGTTTTGACGACCAGGTTGCGCGGGTGATCGGTGAAGTAGAGAAATTCGTCACGTCCTTCTTTGTGCCAGTAGAGACCGTGGCCGGTGGCGGCGAACTCCGCGCCCCAGTCGTCCAGCAGCTTGCCCTCCCGGTCGAAAACGACGATCGCCTGCGGATTGCGGCTATGGACATAGATACGGTCGCGGGAATCGGCGACGATACCGCCCCCCCAGCCGTACTTCATCGGTGCGGGAAGTACGCCCCATTCCGGTACGAGTTCGTAGGTGTAGTAGCCAGAGCCGATGCGGACAGGTTGTCCTGCGGCATGCGCTGCCGGCATCACAGCCTCTGCGGTGCTCCCCGCTGCTGCGAGACCAGCCGCTGCCAAACCCGCGCATGCTAGAAATCCGCGTCGCGAGATCGCGGCGTTGGATCGTGCGGTGATGTCGTGCCTGTTCTGTTCTGCCATTGCGGTGTCCCTTCCCATTCTCATTAATCTGCCATTTCTCATTAATCTGCCATCGATCGACTATGCGCTGCCGTTCCTCATTCATGCAGGAACGATCAACAGAGTGCTCAAGCATTTTACGAGCAGTACTCAGGCAGCTTTCTAAATGGATTTGTCAGTGTTCTCGGTCAGCCAGAGGTGGAGGTTTCCGAGCGTCTGAAAATCGAGCAGCGCTTCACCAAGGTTTTCTAACTCCGTCGTCGAAAGCGAAAGAATAGCCTGCTGGAGAGTCTCTTGGAGTTCTCCAAACTTACTTCGAAGCTGTCGAAGCGCCAAACGCACCTCACCCTCGCGAAGCCCCGTTTCAATGCCTTTCTCCGTGCCCAGCGCAATGCCTTTCTCCGTGCCCAGCGCAATGCCTTTCTCCGTGCCCAGCGCAATGCCTTTCTCTGTGCCCAGCGCAATGCCTTTCTCTGTGCCCAGCGCAATGCCCTTCTCAATCCCCTGTTCCAGTCCGATCATTTTGCCGAGTTCTTCCCACTCGTTCGTCACTTCGAAATATTCCCGCTGTTTTGCTTCTGGCATCGTCGTGTGTATTTACCGTATCAAAAGAAACAATTACACCGCCGGCAGGCGGAGGTAGCGGCGCAGAAAAAGGGCGAGCCTCGGCGGGGTTAGCGCGTCCAGCTTCAGCGTCACGAACAGCCGCAAACATTCCATGCGTATCCTGAAACGGTCCTCGGAGGCAACCCGCATCTTTACCATCAAGGCGGTTGCGATCGGATTGTTGCTACCCGCATAGTTACGCCAATTCAGACGGTTTAATTGTATCGACTGAAACTCGAAACGTACGACCTGCAGGCCAAAAGTAGTTTCGACATAGGTGTTTGGCTCTTCTCGAAGCGGCTTGTCGAAGGAGAAGAGCGCGATCGGATAGACTGGCAGGGAAAACTTTGCCCGGATACGGGTGAAATAATCGAACATTCTCGCGCTAAAATTGCTGCGCGAGGACGACTGGTTTTCGATATGGATCAGAACGAAGCTCGCTTCTCCGGCGATCTTGACTTTGACGAGAATATCGACCTCGTTCTCGTCGCCGAGAACCAGATCAGACAGCAGCTCCTTATCCAAGAATTCGGTGCTGTTTCGATCGATCTCTGCGGCGATTTGCGGCGTGAAAAACTCCAGAAAGTCGAAGAACAGCATCGTAATCAGTTCTTTGAAGAGCGTATCGTGGTCAATCGGCAGTTCCGGCATCGCGTTCGCCCTCGAAGCTCTTCCATTTTACTATTATGACCGCTCGCGGTACCGCTCATGCACTCTTCTTCCCTGATTATATCATACTACACTCTATCGAACGATTTTCGGAAACGAAAAAACTACGCAGGTTTTGTGGCAGCTTATTCGGCATGCCCCTTGAATCGCTCGATCCGACAGGAATACACTCGCGCCTCGACGAATAGGCACGAAACGCATCTCTCTTGCGAAGCTGCGTTGATCTCGCCATTTATATTTCTTTTTGGTCACAATTTCAAACTTTTGTTCGGAGGCATATCATGTTGATGGGTATCGAGCGGCTTGTCGATCTGATCGGGGTTCAGCAGTCGGGGCTGACGGGCGCAACTGGGACGCAGGTTACAGAAGCGGTGCAAAGCGCGGATATCGCGACTCTACGCCAAACCGACGGGCATTTCGCCGCGCTCGGACGTGACGGGCAGACGGTGCGGCTTGCCCGCACGATCGGTATACCCCTGCGCTACTTCGTCGCCAAAATGTTTCACGGGCCGTTCCTCGTCGTCTCCGACCGCATCGACACGCTTTTCGACTGGTGCCAGTCGCAGAAGATTGGTTGGCAGTTCGACCCGATGTACACGCGCATGATTCCGGCGCACTACCTCGTCGAGATCGACCAGATCGGCTGTCCCGATCCCGCACCGCGCTATCATCGCTTCTTCGAGCCGCCGATCGGGGAAGGAACTGCCGATATCCAAGAAGCTGGCGCCGCTTATGTCGCCGCCGCTTATGCGGCGCTTAAGCAGTGGCTCAGCGCCCTCCCCGCCGACGAAATGGTCGCGCTCGCCTTCTCGGGTGGCATCGACAGCCTCTCGATCTTTCTGCTGGCACGACACGCGCTGCAAGATCTCGGACGCAGTCCGGACACGCTGCGAGCCTTCACACTCGACCTCGGCGGCGGTAAAGATGCGGAACAGGCACGTCAGATCGTTCACGAACTCGGTTTAGAAGCGCAGTGGGAAGTGATCCAGATGCCTGCCGAAAGCCTCGACCTCGAAGCGGCGATCCGCACGATCGAAGACTATCATCCGCTCGACGTGCAGTGTGCCGCTGCCGCGCTCTGCCTGCTGCGCGGGATCAGAGAACGCTACCCAGACATGAAATACCTGCTCGATGGCGACGGCGGCGACGAGAACATGAAGTCGTACCCGCTCGAAGATTCCGACCTGACGCTTTCGAGCATCTTGCGCAATCCGTTTCTTTATCAGGAGGGCTGGGGCGTCGATGCGATCAAGCATAGCCTGACCTACTCGGGCGGGCTTTCCCGCGCTTACGTGCGTACCTACGCGCCTGGCAAGCAGTTCGGCTTTACAGCGTTCTCGCCCTACATTGTGCGTTCGACGATCGCCGCCGCCTCTGCGATTCCCTTCGACAAAGTGCTGGACGGCAGTATCGAGCGGCTCTATACCTTGAAACAGGAGGTCGTGCAGGCAGGCGTGATCGCGCTAACAGGGATATCGATGCCGATCAATCCGAAGCGACGGTTTCAGGACGGGGCGGGCGGTGATACGTACAGGGAGTGGAGAGTCAGCAAGGCATGGTGCCGGCAGGTGTTCCTGCGGCAGTGGGAGGAGCGTCTGCGCGGGGCGTGGGACTTGCAGAGCGAACGTGTCTCCGGTAACGACGTTTCCATTCCGCTCCCAACACGTGGCTGAAGAGTTGGCACGGTAACAATCGAACTTCTAATGCGCCCTCACCCCAACCCCTCTCCCTACCATTCGTACCTCATTAGGGAGAGGGGCGAATACAGTGGCCGAAAACCGACTTCGTAATGAGGAAGCACCACCCCCCTCCTTCGTAAGGAGGGGAAGAGAATATACTCTCGTTAGCTTTTGGCTATGTGCTGTGACGCTGTTTGAATTGTTGCCACGGTGCAATCTTTACCACAATGGATCCTCATAACGTCGGCAGCGACCAGGGAGCGCGGTACTGCGGAGCGAGCAGCGCGTTTGCTTCGCTATCGCCGATCGCTTCGAACTTCGTGTCGTCCCAGCGGATTTTGCGCCCGAGCTGCAGCGACAGGTGTGCGAGGTTCATCGCAACGTGCATCGGCAGGTGCTTCTGGAAACTGGTCGAACACTCCGCCCGCGACTTCACACAGTCGATGAACTCGCGCTCATGTCCTGGTGAGGGCGGCACGCTCTGTGGATATTCAGCGTCAACGATCGGTTTGCCGTCACGGTCGGTTACCTCCGGCGTGCCATAGTTCACGATCGAGAGCGTCGCGTCTTTGCCATGAAAGACGATACCGTTATGTCGTCCAGAGTGCGGTTTGCCGACGCCGAAATAGAACGCGTTGGACATCATCATGTCCCAGGTGACGGTCAATTCAGGGTACTCCCAGAGGACGTGCATCGTGTCGGGAACGTCTGCGAGTGTTTCGGTAGCGTAGCGTCCGCCTGCCGCGGTCGTGGCCGTCGGGGTTGGCAGTTCGAGCGCCCAGAAGGGTAGATCGATAATGTGCGGACCGAGTTCGTGCAGCCAGCTGTCGACATAGTCCTTGAAATAGCGGTGCATGCCGTCACGGAAGCGCCCGATGTTGTAGGGGACCTTAGGCGCCGGTCCGAGCCACATTTCCCAGTCTAAGCCTGCGGGCGGCTCCGAATCCGCTGGATTGCCGAGTCCTTCGGAGTTTTCGTTCATCGTGCAGAAATTGGTGACGGACGTGATTTTGCCGAGTTTGCCGGAGCGCACGATATCGACGCATTTGTGGTAGTTTGGGGTCGCGTGTATCTGCGTGCCGACCTGCGTGACGCGGTTGGTGCGGCGTGCGAACTCGACCATCAGCTTACCTTCGAGCGGGTAGCGGCACATCGGCTTCTCGCAGAAGACGTCTTTGCCAGCCTCCAGCGCGGCGAGCGTAACGAGCGTGTGCCAGTGTGGGGGCGTTGCCACGACGATCGCATCGAGGTTTTTCTGCTCCATCATTTTCCGGAAATCGGTGTAGGGCGTCGCTTTGCCTTCGGTGAAGGCGACGGCGCGATCGAGGTGCGGCTGATAGACATCGCAGACCGCGCCGATCTCCACGTCCTCGAACGCGCTGAAGGTTTGCAGATGTGCGTCATAGCCCCTACCCGCCACGCCCACGATCCCGATCACGACTTTATCGTTTGCCGAAGTCGCCATTTTTCGTTAATTCTCCATTCCTGAATTGATAAATGCAATTGCGGTTTAGTCCGATCTGACTTCATTCCGCATCGTAGACCGCATCCTCATCGTGGCCCCAAACCTGCATAAAGGCTGGTTCGGAAAGACGCATCATCGAGCGCGTCAGTTCGCTATCGGTGGTATCGTCCGCACGAGGCAATTTGAGCAGATCGCGTCCGAGAATACGCCAGCTTCGCCCGATTTTAACACCGTTTGCACGACCAGTTTCGAGCAAGTGCCGAACTCTTCGACGTGAGATGCGCAGCATCACGGCAGTTTCGTCGAGCGTGTAATAGGTGTTTGGACTGATTTCGAGGTTTTGTATGATCATAGAAGGGTTTCCTGTAGCAGTGCCTCGCCATTTGGTTTGGGTTTGTCTATTTTACCATCTACCACAATGACCATAAATAGCCGGATGCGAGTGCTTACTCTTGATAGATATATCCGCCCATAAGTTGCCGCTTTATGTAACCTGCTCACAACCAATTCGGATTAGCCAACCAAGGTATTTTGCCTGTCAATGACATGTGTTTCTGTCATTCAGCTTCCCTTCGCTTCATCTCTGCCTTCCAATGATCGAGACTCTGTTGCATACGGTTCATCTCTGTTGCTATGGACGCCTCAGAAATGAAAAGCACCGCATACCTTGCTCCGAATTCACTTTCCAACTCCTCTGGTCGCTGGAATTCATCCGTTTCTATAAAGCCTACTTTTTCGTAGAGTAATGCGGCGCCCTCATTGAACGACATGTAGTTGACGACGATACGATCGCAGCCAGCTAAACTCGATATTTGCTCGATGACCTGTCGCAGCGTACTTTCACCATAGCCTTTACCTTGATGAGCATGATCTATAATGAAGCGCTCGATCTGGTAACCGCCTGTTCCTTCCTTGCAAGAATAGGCGATAAATCCTACCATCGTTTCCTCATTGTAAATAGTCAATCTTACACATTCAGGATCCTCCATCATCAACTCAATCATTTCGGGAGTTTCCTCGATTTGCGCATGATTTCTCTGCTCATCGCTTACCTCCAAATGGAAACAAGCAGACAGATTCTCAGAATCCAGCGGACGCAGCGTAACGGGCATATCAATTTTCCTTTTCGAGTGTGCTCTTTCATTGCAAAACTCAAATAACATACTGAGTTATGTTGATACGGTTGTCGCGACCTGTTTGCAGAAGCCACCAATTGTTAGAATCACGCAGAATATGGATGTGCCAGCCTTCACCGTCTGAGCCTGCTTTTGTGTTGAAGGTTGGCAACCAGGGCTCGAAATCGTTCAGGGGAATCAAGACTACATTGTCCGCTGTACCGCAGGCAAACGCAACAAACGCCGAACTAGCAGCTGCCAGGTCGCGCAACTGCCTCTCTCTCAAATTCCACCAAAATCTGTTACCAGCATATTCTTTCGAACTAAGACAGCATACGCCATAACTGTTATCCGAGCTAAAAGCACTGAGTCTGAATTTTCGGGGAAGTTCCTTGCCGAGTTTGTTGGAAATACGATTTATAGACGCCTGCCACGGTGGAGCCCCGGCGACATGTGCCTGACGTCTTGGATGAAGTGGCATCGCAGCCGCCAATCGATGGCTGTCCGCTTCTATTGGCAATAACGTCATCTTTGTCTCCCTACGTGAATGGCTTTCAGTAAATGTCAAATAACACTACACGAGTTTTACAGTGCTTGTCCCGATCGAATTTGAACTGCCAATCGGAACGACAAGTGATGATCGAAAAGAATGTTCACACCGCGATCCAAGTCATCCCTTCTTGATCGGCCGTATAGCTCAGGCAGGCGCGAATATCGTCGTTTATCAGGTAGGGAAAGTCGATCAGTATTTCTTCTTGCGCCATTGCGGCTGCCAGATACGAAAGCACGTCGTAAACGGTGATTCGCATTCCGCGAATGCAGGGTTTGCCGCCAAGTTTGCCCGGTTCGATCGTCAGTATTTGTTTGTAGTCCATAATTTCACAAATGCTTTCTCAAGACGGATACCTTGCAGCCTGACAAAACACACAAATACATTCTTCCGGTAAGCGAACTAGCACAAGCAGAACGTATCGCCATTATAACGAACTCGAACCTTCTCGTCAAGCGATTTGCCCCCATGACGCTACTCCACGAAGCGATCCAAAGCAGAAACCCCGCATTCAGCAACTGGTGGTTGCGAAGGCGGGGAAGGTATCAGCCCTGAAATGTGCACGGGGTATCAAACTAGAACAGACTGTCTGTCAGCAACGGCAATCGAATCGGGCACGTCGGGAAGTTCGTGGATACGGTCACGGTGGGCGGCAAAAATCGCTTCGACCTCCGCGATCGTGTTGGAGGCATGGATCGACTCGCGGATCCGCGCTGCGCCCGGATACCCGCGCAGATAGTGCGGCAACTGCCCGCGCAGATGCCGGACGGCACAGTGCTCGCCCATTCGAGAAGCCAACCCCCGCAAATGCTCCAGCGCGCCCGCTACACGCTCATCGTAGTCCGGTGGATCGAGCAGAATGCCCGTTTTGAGATAGTGGACGATGTCGCGCACCGCCCAGGGGTTGCCGATCGCGGCACGACCAATCATCACGCCATCACAGCCCGTCTCGCGCAGCATTCGCTCCGCATCCTGCGGCGTTTTGACGTCGCCGTTCCCGATCACCGGTTTGCTGACCGCCTGCTTGATCTGCCGGATTAAGTCCCAGTCGGCGTTTCCCGTATGCCCCTGCACAGCATAGCGGGCATGGAGCGCGAACGCCTGTACGCCCGTCTCCTCAAGCCGTTTTGCCAGCCCGGCGGTCGCCAGATGCCCGTAGTCCCAGCCAGCCCGCGTCTTGACCGTGACCGGAACCGGAACCGCTTTGATGATCGCCTCGACGACCCGGCAGGCGGTCGCTTCGTCTTTCATCATCGCCGCACCCCCGCCCGTTTTGCAGACTTTCGGCACCCAGCAACCCATGTTGACGTCGATGATATCCGCGCCTTCATCGACCGCGACCCGCGCCGCCTCCGCCATGATCTCGGGATCGGAACCGAAGAGCTGCACCGCCATCGGATGCTGGTCCTCGGTAACATCGAACATCCGCATCGTGCGCTCGCTCTTGTGGCGCACCGCCATCGTGCTGATCAGTTCCGTTACCACGAGTCCTGGATTGCCGATTCGCTTGACGAGGCGACGATACGCGCCGTTGGTAACGTCCGCCATCGGCGCCAGTACGACCGGCGTTTCGATCCGCACCGACCCAACATAATAGGGCTTGGCCAGCTCGGTGACTGAACAGGATTTTATTCTCTCTGTTTTTTTCTCTACAGTAAGTACGGTCATATTTCGGGTATTTCAGTACAGCTCGAATATACACTTCGCTGGTGCGCGTTATCTCTTCCCGAAGCTTCGGGATGAGTTGGGTGGGAGCTGCTTTATTTCGGTCAGACCACCGGTATCCAGACTTGCATCGGACCGGCTTCGCGGTTCGCCCAGGCGTAGTACGGAACCGCGGTAAAGGGCACGAAATGAAACTCCTTCGGCGAAACCGGCGCGTAAGACGCATACAGCGCGCCATTCCAATGACCACTGTTGGTGGCGACCGCACGCCCTTTCAGCGTCACTACCCCTCCAAGCAGTTCGGGCACGAACTCGGTCACCAGTTCGGCGTCTTCGGGAAGCGCGACATCCCAGACATGGACGTTCGCCGGGAAGTCGATCTGCTCGATGCAGTAGACCAGAGGTCCGCGCCGCAAGGCAACTCGGCCACGGTTACCCGCCACGTGCGGATGACTTTCGACTCGCTCGATACGCATTGGTAAGTCGAGTTCGATCACCGTTCCCGCCCGAACGCTCACTTGCGCGTAGCTGCCTGGCTGCAGTTCGTTGGAATCCGAATGTGGCATCCCGTCTATTTTCAGTGATGCGTCGTCCGTCCACTGCGGGATACGGAGATGCAGGGAGTGGCTGGCGTTCACATCTTCGCCGATGCGAATCGTGACCTTGCCGTCCCACGGGTAGTTAGTCTCGGTCTTCAGCGTGATCGAACCGCCGCTTTCGAGCGGAAGCGTCGCCGTTCCCGCCGCATACAGATGACACCAGACGTCCCCTGTCTTATCCGTGCTATAAAAATAGTCCGGCAGCGAAGCGAGCAGACGAGCGATATTTGGAGGACAGCAGGCGCATCCGAACCATTTCTGCCGTCTGTGGCGACCATGATCAGTAAGCGGATTTTGGTAGAAGTAATGCGTACCATCGAGCGATAAGCCGGACATCACGCCGTTATAAAGCGCCGTCTCCAGCACGTCGGCATATTTCGCTTCGCCGGTCAGGTTCAGCATCCGCCAATTCCACATCACGCTCGCGATCGCCGCGCAGGTCTCGGTGTAAGCGCGTTCATTGGGCAGTTCATAGTCGTCGCCGAAAGCCTCGCCTTCCCACCGCGCACCCGCCCCGCCCGTCACGTACATCTTCTTCTGCGTCAGGTTGTCCCAGAGCGTTTCGAGCGCGGCACGATAGATTTCGCTCCCGTTTTCCAGCACAACATCTGCGACTCCGCACGCGAGATAGAGGTGCCGGACGGCGTGACCCACGAGCGCGGTCTGTTCGCACACCGGCAGATGATCCTGATGATACTCGTCGCCGCCGAGCAGACCGGGCTTTTGACCGCGCGCCTCAATCATGCGCTGCGCGAGCAGCAAATAGCGAGGCTCCTGCGTTTCGCGGAAGAGTTCGACCAGCGCCATTTCCGCCTCTTCGTGCCCGCACGCTCCGATACGTCCGTTCGGTCCAAAATGTGCATCGAGGTTGTCGGCAAGGCGGATCGCGACATTGAGCAGGGACGTTTTACCGGTAGCGCGGTGGTGCGCGACAGCGGCCTGAATCAGGTGACCGGCGCAGTAAATCTCGTGCATATCCTTGAGATTCGTGTATCGTTTATCTTCGCGATCGAACATGAAATAGGTATTCAGATAACCGTCGGGCTGCTGGGCGTCGGCGATTTCCTGAATTACGGCATCGACTGAGGCGTCGAGTTTCGTGTCTGGATGAGTGGCGAGCGAATACGCCATCGCCTCAACCATTTTGTAGACGTCGGAGTCGTTGAAGTAGATACCCTCGAACGGAATGTCTTTTTTGCCGGAGGCGCGGCGGAAGTTGTCGATCCGCCCGGTCGCCTCGCACTCCGCGAGTTGAAAAGGCAGCGTCGATTCGCGATTGATCCTGATGCGCGGCTCCCAGAAAGCGTCTGTCAGTGCAACCGCCGTGAGCGGCGCAGGACGAAACTTAGCGGACGGGCTACTCGCGAGGTCGATGACTGCGCCTCTGGTCGTTATATGTGTGTCGGTCACGAGCGATTCTCCCTGATATCTTCTCTGGTTTCAGTCAACAATTCACCACCCCCCCAACCCATCCTTAAGATCGATTGCGAAATAAGACATAACCGACATAGACAAGTTGCAACGAAAATGGGCCTCTACAATGTCCTGTGCGGCCACTCTGGAAATTCACGTGACTGAAATGTCACCAAAAACTCGGTCATTCGGTTCAAAACG
>JBBQPY010000061.1:0-25588 GCA_038216735.1 Chthonomonadales bacterium | reverse complement strand
AGCCCGTTTAACGGTTTGCTGGACACACTCATCAGTCTGTTGGTGCTCGGGGGAATCGGATACGGCATTTACAGGGCGGGCAAAATGGGGCATCTCAAAACGCTGCTCGACCGTCTCGGCATCCAGACACAGCCTGCGGTTGCAACCGGCCCACAGCCCAGCCCGTTCGACAAGCCTCAAAAATCGCCGCTTCAGCCGATTACGGAAGGCACAGCTGACCCGCTGCTGTTCGGCGGCGTTGGCGGAGCGCAGGGCAGTACGGGTTTTGGTGCGACGGTGGTCAGTGCAGGTCCGCGGCTGGTCGCGACCGTCGGCGCGTATGCAGGCAGCATTTTTCCGATTACAGGCTCGGCGGACATCGGGCGCGACACTGCGAATCCGGTCGCACTGCCCAATGACACCAACGCTTCGCGCCGCCATGCCACCATTCAGGGCGGGAATGGCGACTACCAGATCGTCGATCATGGCTCGTCGAACGGCACTTTTGTAAACGGTGTTCGGGTTCCGGCGCAGACCCCCCAGCCGCTGCGCTCCGGGGACGAGGTGCAGATCGGCACGACGCGCTTCCGATTCGAGGCATAGAGCAAAGTTGCAGGATTGAAACCTATTGCCATTAACGTGCAATCGTCTTTCAGTCCTCATCCCGACCCTTCTCCCTGCCAGTCGCAGGCTCCTTAGGGAGAAGGGCGAATACAGCGCTGTCCGCATTGCCTTCCCTCTGAGGTACGAATGGTAGGGAGAGGGGCTGGGGTGAGGGCTGTCATTTCGTGGCGTCGAACGTCACAATTCCACACCGCGCCATATGTCCGGTGTGAGAATAGCGGAGCAGTATCTGCCCCGTCTACCTAATCGAGTTTTTGATAAAGGAGCGAGCCGAATGCGATCGCGCATTTTGATCGGGCTGATTGTCGGCACTATCGGCGGGTTCGTAGGGTGGCTGCTGCAGGAAAACCTGATCCATTACGGTGTGACGAAAGACGTGCTCACTGGAACCATCAGTTCCGATCCGCTGTCTACGGAACAGACCCGTACACTTATATTCTGCGTCGGTGGGATGATCGGGCTATCTCTCGGCATGGTCGAAGGCTTGCTGGAAGGCAGTCTGCGGAAACTGGCAGTCGGTCTCGCGCTCGGCGCGCTCACGGGCGTCGTGTTCGGCTACATCGGGTATCAGATCGGCGGGCAGATATATACCTGGTTAGGCGGACGCGACACGGTCGGGCACGATGCAGGCATGGCGGGGTTTGCGCGACAGGTGATTGCGCGTACTTTCGGCTGGTCCATGCTGGGGCTCGGACTCGGTATCGGGTCCGCTCTGCCGACTCGTTCGTTGGAGCGGATTCGCAACGGCGCCATTGGCGGGTTTCTCGGAGGTTTTATCGGCGGCTTTGTTTTCGATCAGGCAGTACACCTGACAACTCCCATTCACGGTGCAATCGCGGGCGGCGGCATCCATGAAGCGGGCGGTCCGAGTCGGGCGATCGGCTTCACCGTGATCGGCGGCTTGACCGGCTTCTTCATCGGGCTGATCGATGAACTGTTCAAGTCGGCGTGGGTGAAGGTGCTGGCGGGGCGTAACGAAGGCAAAGACATTATTTTGTCCAAAGCGGTCAGCCTGCTCGGGCGCGACGAACGCTGCGATGTGCCGCTCTATGGCGACGCAAGCATCGGGGTGCAGCACGCGGCGATCCGTACCGATGGAAGACGCCATGTGCTGATCGACGGCGGTTCGCCGGTCGGAACAGTGGTCAATGGGCAGAAGCTCGGAGCGGGCGCGGAACTGCTCCTGCGCGATGGCGACATGATTCAGATCGGCTCGCAGCGCGTGTTATTCCGTGAGAAAGAGACGCAGAACCGTGTCGGCGCTGCACCGGTCGATGCGCCGCGAAACAAAGCGAATGGCTCCCTGAGCGCGCCGATTCCATCGCATTTGTGCCCGTTCTGCGGCGGCGCAAAAGACGCCGCGGGGAACTGCCTGTGCGCGCCCGTCGCCGCAACGGGTTATAGTTCGGGCGGCGGATACGGCGGTCCCGGTTCAGGTATGGACAGCGGTTTCAATCCGGCGTTTTCAACCGGTTTGCCGAATGCGGCGAGCATGACGGCGGTAGGTGCGGCAGCCGGCAGACTGGTCGGCGTCGAAGGCGCAGCTATCGGGCAGGTATTCACGCTTTCCGGCGCGAATATGCTGCTTGGGCGCGAGGCTGGCAGAGACATCGTCGTCATGGGTGACAGCACCATTTCGCGGACTCACGCGCGACTCGCAAACGAGAACGGCGTTTTTGTCGTCTACGACAACAGTTCCGCCAACGGCACCTTCGTCAACGGCTCTCGCATCTCCGTGCAGTCGCTAGCGCCCGGCGACATCGTACAGTTCGGCGCCAGCAAATTTCGCTTTGAATGACAGGGTGCCGGAAAGACAACGGAAAACATTCCGATGGGAACTTTTGCATTCTCGAGGTCCGTGGAGGCTTAAACAGTATGTCGGATGACCGCACACAAATTATCGGGCAGGCAGGGATGCCGACGCAGTTGGGGACACCCACACAGATGGGCGGCGGACGGACGCAGATGGGAATGCCGCCGCAATCCGGTTTCGACCCGCAGCGCACCGCGATGGGCATCCCGATGCAGACCGTCGAGGTGGAATGCCTGCCCGGAAACCGCTTCGCGATGGCGCCGGAAGTCTCGCGTGACCATGCCCTGATCGTCCTCAAAGCGAGCGGGCAGCAGGTCGGGCGCCGCGCTCCGATCAACGTCTGCCTCTGCATCGATCGCTCAGGGAGCATGGAAGGTCCCCCGCTCGAATACGCCAAACGCGCCTGTGACTACGTCGTCGATATGCTCGAGCCGAACGATATCCTGTCGATCGTGACATTCGAAGAACAGGTTGATGTGCTGATGCCCGCCCGCCGGATCGTCAACAAAGCGCTCGTTAAAGAGCACATACATCGCCTCGAAGTCGGCAACACGACCAATCTGTACGATGGCCTGATGGCGGGCTGTATGCAGATCGCTTCGGTTCAGGCGCAGACCCCCGGCTATGTCAACCGTGTCCTGCTGCTGACGGACGGCGAACCCACTGTTGGGCTGAAAGACTATAATTCGATCATTCAGCAGGTCGGTGAGCAGAAGGCGAAGGGCATTTCCATAACCGCGCTCGGCTTCGGGCAGGAGTATAACGAGGAGCTGATGGCGGGGATCGCCAAGCGCAGCGGCGGCAACTACTATTATATCGCGCGTCCCGATCTGCTGCCGGAGGTTTTCCGGCGCGAACTAGAAACGCTGATGACGATCGTTGCGAAGAATGTGCGCGTCCGCTTGCAGCTTCCGAAATGGGTGAGTGTACGGCAGGTGCATGGAGCACAGCCCGCGTTCGGGCCGCGCTCCGTCGAGGTCAGCGTTCCCGATCTCGAACGCGGCACCTCCCGCACGGTGCTCGCGGAGCTTGAGTTCGATCGCCATCCCGTCGGCATTTTCCGCGTCGCAAAAGCCGAAGTTTTCTATGACGACGTCGTTAATAACCGTTCCGATCGAATGGCTGTCGATTGCGTATTCGAGTTCACCAACGACCGCAATCTGCTCGCCGCCAACATCAACCCGATCGTTCGCAATGAGCTCGACATTGCCAGCGCGTCGCAGAATTTGCAGCGCACGATGATGGGAATGCGGACACAGCAGCTTACTGCGATGGGAGCGATGAGTGAACTGCAAAAGACGCGCACAATCCTGGTCCATGCCGGACAGACGCAGCAAGTGACACAGTTGGATGCGGCGATGCAGTCACTGCAGCGCGGCGGCGGTGACGTCGAAAAAACGCTGATGGGCACGGTTCTGGACATCGATCAGGGTAGACGGTAGCCACCCCTCACCCCCAACCCCTCTCCCTGCCCTTCGTGCCTCATTAGGGAGGGGGGAGAAATAATGCGCTGCCGAGACAGGTTTGGATATGGCCCTTGGTGGAGGATACGGAGAGAATTATGAGCGATGACTCGACACGCATGATGCCGACCGAAATCGGCGGTGGCTCCGCGACGCTGATGGGCGGCGCGACACAGCAGATGCCTGCAACTGGAAGCGGCGACGCTTTTCGTACACAGATGGGCGGTACCGCAGTCTGCCCGATCTGCAGCTCGACCACGCCGCTAATGGAGACTTACTGTGGCGAGTGCGGCTTTCTGATGAGCTCCACGCCTGCCGAGAGCCTCGAAATCCCGACTGAAGAAGCGCCTGCGGGGGAACTGATAGCGCTGGACGACGGCAGAAAATATCGCCTTCGTGACGGAGTGAATACCGTCGGACGACAGGGCACCGATGTGCTGCTGAACGAAGGCACGATATCGCGCGTCCACGCGAAAATCACGATCGAGAATGGCTCCGTAATCGTCGAGGACATGGGCAGCAGCAACGGCACGAAGGTCGGCGACCTGCGCATCGGCGCGAATCAGCCGACGAATGCCGCGCCGGGAACGGTGCTGAAGTTCGGCAGTTGGCAGGCGCGACTCGAAGTCGGTGCGGGCGGGAGCGCAGAGCGAACCGTAATGGTGGCGTCCGGTGAGCAGACGCAGATGCCATTCCCCACAGCCAATAGCATCGATGATCGTACGCTCGTCGGTATGCCAGCGGAGGCGGTTGCCGCAGTGAGTCCAGGAACAGCGCCAGATCCGACAGCATCGGTTACAGCGACGGATGAAGTTTCGCAGGGCACATATCTCGAAGAAGCGGCTGCGCTGCTGGTGCCGAGCGAAGGACCCTCACCGCAGATTACGATTCCGCAGGGGACGATTACGATCGGACGCAAACCCGGCAACACGATCATTCTGCCAGATGCCTATATTTCGGGGCGCCACGCCGACATCGTTACGGACGCAAACGGAACCTATTTAATCGACGTCGGCAGTTCGAACGGCACATTCGTCAACGGGCAGAAACTTGCTCCGCAGGAGCGTCAGCTTCTCCTCGAAGGCGACAGCGTGAAGCTCGGTCAGACGGAGTATACGTTCCGCTTTGTCGAGCCAGAAGATCAAACAGAAGAGATTTCCGAAACAGGCATCGCGTCCGAAGGACGCTCGGCGGAAAGCCAGACTGACCCTGGCTTTATTCAGGGAAATGCGCCTGTGCAGGACAATCATAATCCAACCGGAGCCGAGAACGTATGACCGACGAATCGACCGCGAAGTTCGATCGTGCCGACCTCGTGCGCGGCTGGCGGGAGTATGAGGCACAGATGCCGCGCCTCCTGCCGGTACTGAAATACGCCGCCAAGACCGATATGGGACAGGTGCGCGAAAACAACGAGGACAAGTTCGACTATTACGAGCCGGAAGACCCGGCGGTACTGGCGGCGCGGGGCAGTTTCTACGCCGTAGCGGACGGCATCGGCGGCGCGATGGCGGGTCAGATCGCCAGCGAAATGATGCTCAAAAACGTGATCGCGGGCTACTACGACAACCCGGAAGGCGACATCGAAACCGCGCTCCATACGGCAATTCACAACGCGAATGAACGTGTCTACGGTGTAGCGCAGATGATCCCGGAACGCTCGGGTATGGGCACGACGCTCGTCGGCGCCGTCTTCGTCGAAGATCGAATTGTGCTCGCGCAGGTCGGGGACAGTCGCGTCTATCTCATACGAGACAACACGATCACGCAGGTGACAAGAGATCATTCCTGGGTCGAAGAGCAGGTGCAGGCGGGGGCGATGTCTCGTGAAGACGCCGAACACTCGCCCTATCGCAACGTGATTACGCGCTCGATCGGCGCATCACCGAATGTACAGCCCGATTTCTATCGTGAGCGCGCGCAGATCGGGGATGTCTGGGTGCTGTGCTCGGACGGTTTGACCGGTCATGTCGCGGACGGGGAGATCGGACAGATCGCGCTCGGCAACGCGCCTTCGGAGGCGGCAAGGCAGTTGATCGAACTCGCAAATGCGCGCGGCGGACGCGACAATATCACGGTATTCGTCATCGCGGTACGCGGGTTTGTGCCGCCCGCGCCGCCCGAATCTTCCCTGAAAACTACCGGTGAAACATCTGACAGTGCGGCTGCGTATAATGAGATTGGCACGAACCCGCTCAACAGCAGCGCCGCACCGGTCAGCAATGGATCGGAAGTTGTCGAATCGGATTTCGTCTCGACTTTTCATGCCGTAGGGCACTCAGCGAACCAGACCGACAGCGTGAACCAGCCGCGTGGGGTCTGGAACAAGCTTTTCGGGCGTTAGAATCTTTAAAGCATTTTCGAGGTATTCGCGAACTTCCCAAAGCGCTGAAATGTCTTTCTTCTCAATGGGGATGAGAGCGCAGCAAGCAGTGCCCCTACGGATACTCGCGAGCTGCTGCTCGTTTACATTCCCGAAGTCCGTCTTCAGTCTGCGAAGGCGGACTTCGCAATTCCAGACCGGTCTTTCAAGACCGTGTATCTAAGCAATTTCAGATCAGGACATCCGTCCTGTGTCACATTCGACGACAGATCCGAATATGTACGGGAGTGACGGCTTGAACGATGTCGTGAAAGGCAAATATCGGCTGGTGCGCGAAATCGCGCGCAGCAACGACATCGTTTATGAAGCGGTAGATACCAACCTCGGACGCCGTATTGCGCTCAAAGAGCTCAATATTGCCCCCAGTCTCACCGGACAGGCACGGCGGGAGCGTATCGAACGCTTCAACCGCGAAGCCCGCGCCGCCGGACGCCTGAGCCACCCGAACATCGTCGCCGTTTTCGATTTCGGCGAGGAGAACGGGCGGCACTTCATCGCGATGGAGTATCTCGACGGGCAGACACTCCGCGACCTGATGCAGATGCGCGGCAGTCTGCCGCTTAAAGACGCCCTCGATATCGCCTCTGCGCTCCTCGATGCGCTCGCTTACGCCCACACCAATAAAGTGATCCACCGCGATATCAAGCCCGACAACATCTTTATCCTCACTGGCGGACAGGTGAAGCTGGCGGATTTCGGAATCGCTCGCCTGACCGAGGAGCCCTCGCTGACGAGCAACGGTCAGGTCTTCGGAACACCGAGTTATATGTCGCCCGAACAGATCGAAGGGCGCGCGATCGACTATCGCTCCGACCTGTTTTCCGTCGGGGTGCTGCTCTACGAAATGCTGACCGGGCGCAAACCGTTCGTTGGCGACAGCGTCGTAAGCATCACCTATGCCGTAATGAATGCGGAGCCGCCCCTGATGACGGGCGTGCCGATGGGCATCGAGCAGGTCATACGCCGCGCGCTCGCCAAAAACCCGAACCAGCGTCAAATGTCCGCCGATCAGATGCGTACCGACCTTCGGAACGCCGAGCAGACGCCTGCCCTTTTCCTTCCTCCACAATCGACCTATATGGGACAGGGCGGGGGCAGTGCAGGAACCAACTATCCGGGCGCAGGGACGGCTTATCCCTCCGCTCAGGGGGCGTCGGGTGGCTATGGCGCACCGCCGAATACCGGCTATGGCGCGCCTCAGCAGCCCGGTTATGCCCCACCGCCACAGACCGGTAGTAACGGGCTGCCCTGGGTTTTCAACACGCCCGGACAGACGAATCTGCCTGCGCCCTATGCCCAGCAGATGCCAGCTTATCCTCCTTATGGTGCGCCAGCGCCGGGAAGCGGAGCCTACCCCTACGGTATGCCTGCTCCGAGGCGACCGCGCAAGCCCCTGATTACACTCTCGCCCGAAGCGCGCACGACGCTTTACGCGATACTCGGCGCCATCGTGCTCGGCACAGTGATCGCCTTCGCCGTGATTATGTTCCTGCGGAGCTACGACACCTACAAAGCTACTGTCGGCTCCGAACAGGTTATCGCGTTGATCCGCCGCGCCGATGCCGCCTACAATCAAAAAGACTTCTCCGAAGCCGTTAAACTGCTCGAAGAAGCCCTCGCTTCCAAACCCTCCGATATCGACCGCGCCAAAATCAACACCGAACTCGGTTATGCCTACGTCTGTCTCGCGCGCGCCGCCCGCGACAGCAATCGGCTGACCGAAGCGCAGAAGCTCTACGAAAAGGCGCTCTCGTATTCGCCCGACTACAAGGTGGCGCACTCGGAATTGGGGTCGCTCAAAGGCATTCTTGGCGATACGAGCGGAGCAAGTCTCGAGCAGAGCGCGGCTGCCTCGAGCAGCAACACGACCGATGCGCCCAGACATCTCGACAGCAGCACACTGGCTCCTTCACCCGGCGCATCCGGGGGCGCAGACCCGCAGCAGTTTCTCAACGAACGCAGTCAACTGGCGCAGCAACTGATCGATGAGGGCGACGCGCTCGACCGGCAGGGCTTGCATGATCAAGCACGCGCGAAATGGCAGGAGGCGGAAACCACGGGAGCGGGACTGCCTGAGCACGATAAAGCAAAGCAACGACTCGACAGTACCGATCCCGCCGCGCCGTCCTTCGGTGGTGGCGGTGGCTCGGACTCTTAACATCTCCTGCCTGATATTTCCGGCGATTAAAGACGTGGGTTCCGGGGCTGTTGGAGGCCCTCGAGATCAGGAGGTATGTTTCTGATCATCGGGGGTACTGCAAAAATACGACCTGAACTACTCTGTCTTGTTTATCGAAAACGATAACGAAGTCGGAGTAACTGCTCGTAGCGGACACCCTGTGGCTGTCGAACAGGAGGACGCTGCCGCCAGGCGGAATTGCGACATCGAGATTTCTGGAGGGGTCGATTCCGGTGGGCAGCGGCCTTCCTCCGACGCCGATTCGGCTTAGCGCCTCGCGCTTCGAAATGCCCGGCGTCACTTTCATTACGAGCCCCAACATACTTTGTTGGTCACTGACTCGCAAATATAACAGGGCATTCGACAGCAACGCCGTAATGCACATGAGAAGCATTATCCAGAGCAGCACACTTGATTTTTTGTCGGCGGTAATCAGTTTCCATCCTCACACGTGCCCTGACAGATTCTGTTCGTGGAATCGCCGCTATAGGGCGAAGTTAAATTGCGCCTTCGAAGGCGCAATCGGCGGCGGTGATCATTGCGCTCGGCAGGCGCGGAAATTAATGCTTGTTTTGCGGAAATCGAGCCGATCGGTTATACTTATCACAGGCAGGGACTAATACCCCATAGGAGCATACCGACGGCGGGAAATAGCGATTGGAAGCGAGCGGCAAAAATGAGACAAAATCCAGTTCTCGAGGGCACCTGGGAAGAGATAGCGCAGCGAGCATACACTCTGCCAGCAGGTCAAAGATACCGATTGATTCCCGTTACTCCAATACAAATCGCCTCGGCCGATTCGAATGCGTCAGAAATCACCAATGAACACGAAAAGGCTTTTGGGATGCAGGAGGCACTCGATTTGATAGCGGAGCGGCAGAAAGAGCGTCCGTCCATCTCCGGCAGCGAGACCGAAGCGATGCTGCGCCGAGCGAGATCGGGAGGATTGTATGGGCTCGAACCCACTGATTCCACTAGCACTTTTTCGGAAGGTAGGCTGTCGCATCAATGAGCTCTAACTGCAGAGGCGTAAACTTTTTTAGCTTAGACATAGAAAGTGCGAACTCCAGAAGGTCTTCGTCTTTCTCCCTTATTGATCTGGCAAGATAGGCGGGGAAGAAAAAGCGGCATGCTTTCCGCGTGAGGAAAGATAGGTCTGCATACCCATGCGGCAAGTAAACCTCATCTCGTAAAAGAGCAGTCCAGTGTCTGTCCTTGAAATATGCCAGCGTTTCCTGACATTCTGTACAGTCCGATAGATGCGCCGCGCTGCAAGATACGATCTTATTCTGATTCGGCAACACCAGCCTTCAAAAGCTAGTTTTACCAGAAAATCGAGTTCGTATGTTTCTGCGGTTGCGTCGAACACTTGCAGTACCTGCGAGGATGCAGCTATCCTGTTCGAGATATGGGGTTGTGCAAAAGCACATACGCGTAAATGATGTCTGTTTTCAGCCTGCGCAAAGGCAACGTCCACGCGCTGTCTTCCCGCGAGGGGATAGGAATACCAGCCACACGGCTGTTCCTCGATTTCGAATATTTCAGAGGCGATAGCCGCTCTATCCAAATCGTCCAGTTGGCAGCCAGTAAAAATTGCTATTCTATCCAGAAATAGGGCAAGGTTGGCTCTGGGAATCCAGGTCGTAATTGTAGTATCGACAGCCATATTCTATCGCCAGAAACTGTGCTACTGTTCGTGTCGAGCACCCCGACAGCATTGTAACCTTTATCCAATTGAACTAAATTGCGCCTTCGAAGGCGAAATCGGCGGCGGTGATCGTCGCGCTCGGCAGGCGCGGACGCAGGACGTGGAGCCGAATGTCGCGCTTGTAGACCTGCCGGAACATATCGCCCTTGCGCTCGATTGCCGCCACCTCGGTCGGCATATCCTGCTCCGCCCCCACGAAAACGACCACGCTATCGTCGCTGATCTCGCAGAACAACTCCTGTACCTGACCCTGATGCGAACGGTCGAGCGCGTCGGCGATGCGCAGCAACGGCGCGAGCTTCATCACCCGATTTTTGTCCGCGTCGGAGAGGATTCCAAAAGCGGTATGCTCGGGGTTGGGCATCGCCTTGCGGTGGTAGCGGGCGAGGTTGGCAATGATCGTTTTCTCTTCGCGCGCAAGTTCAGGCAGCGGCTCCATCATAATCATCTGGAGCGCATGACGATGGTGCCCTTTCGCGCCGACGAAATAGCCGATGTCGTGCAGGATCGCGGCATATTCGAGCAGTTTGCGGTCGCCCGGTTCGAGCTGATGTAGCGGCTCGAGCTCCATGAACAGCGTTCCGGCGAGGCACTCGACCTGATGCGAATGACCGGCGTCGTAGTTGTAGCGGCGGGCGAGTTCGAGAATAGCAGCGAGTTTCGCGTTCATATTCACCTCATAAAGCGGTCGTACAGCAGACCCCAACGCAGCCCGCGTGTACTGACGGCGATCGTATCGCTTTCGATGCGAGCGAGCGCCTGAGAGAGCAGGATCGCACCGCCCAGTATGATGTCGGCGCGTCGCGGATCGAGGCCGGGCAGCAGCTTGCGCTGTTCGATCGTGCTGGAAGAGAGCGTTTCGATGAGCGCTTCGAGTCGGTCGGCAGTCAAATAGTGACCGTGCAGCAGCTCTGGCTCCGACTTGTCCTGCCGATCCATCGCGCCTAGATTAGAGATTGTTCCGCCCACGCCGACCAGTACTGATTCAGGATGATTTGCACTCTTATTGTTTGTACTTTTATTTTTTTCGTTCGTCTCGAAAGGCACCTGCGCCAGACCCTCGGCGGCGAGGCGGTTGGCTTCCGTTAGCTGCGTGACAGTGGGCGGGTCGGACAGCAGTGCGCGTTCCGTAAGTCGGACGGCGCCGAGCGGTACGCTGACGCGCGAGGCAATACCCTCGCCACCCGCCTCGCCCTGGATCACTTCGGTGCTGCCCCCGCCGATATCGATCACTCGCAGCCGTTCACAGTCGCGCCAGAGCGGATCGCGACGCACTGCCAGATACGACAAACGCGCCTCTTCCTCACCGGCAATCGCTTCGATCTCCAGCCCGCAGCGCTCATGTACGCGCCGCAATAGTTCGTCCCTGTTTTCCGCATCTCGGAGCGCAGCGGTACCGACTGCCGCGAGCGCTTTCACTCGATATCGTTGCGCCGTTTCGACGAGTGACGCGATCCCATCGATCGTGCGCCGTATTGCGGCTTCACGCAGACGAGGCAGGTGCGGCAGCATGCCTTCGCCAAGACGCGTGATGATCGTCTCATCGTAAACAAGACGAGGGACGCTGTCGGCAAGGTCGACTATCACGATTTTGACCGAGTTGCTGCCGACATCGATGGCGCCGTACAGCGTTTCGGAGGCAGATTCGATTTCCTCGATCTCAGGGCGAGACGCGTCAGGATCGGTCATGTTTCGTCTCCGCCAGCCTTCTCACGAGAAGCAGGTGTGTCGATTTCGGTCAGAGCATCGAGCCGATCGCTGGCGTCGGAGAGGTCTTCGGAGAGGCGCGTCTGCGTTTTACGATCGAGATCGGGCTGCGCCGAAGCTTCGGTAAGGAGCTCTCCGATGCGGTGCATTCGGCGTACGGCACGGTCTCGGTCCCGCTCTGTTTGTGTGCCGAACGAGTTCAGCCAGCCCGGCATCCGGCTCGCATAGCGAACCAGTTCGCGCAGCAGATTGGCGCGATAGACGGGCGCGAACGGATTAATAAGGAGCGCGACTGCCTGTTCTGCAGTAGAGCGCGCGGCATGTTCCCATGCCTCTTCAGCTTCGACTAACCTGGCAGGCAAAACAGGAGATGGCTTTTTCTCCTGTTTCGCAGCGCCCGGCAGCGCGGGCGGAATTTCCGGCAGCGCGGCAAGAAACGTTTTAATCTGCTGCGCCTTGATCGGGCTCATTCCCGGCACCATCGCCAGCCGTTCCAGTGGCGCGGCGTGCAGCGCGGCGAGGCTTTCCAGTCCCGCCTTCTGCAGAGCGCGCACCCGGATCGGTCCGAGACCGGGGATGTCGTGGGGCGTTCGGGGCAGTGTCGGCTGGACTGTCAGGGGCGGCTGCAGGGCGTCGAACCGGCGTTCGGCGGGCTTTGGTGGGGGGAGTGTTTTCTGCAGAGGCGTTGTCGTCGGGGCGAGCATCGTTTTGTGCATCCCCACCGGATTTTTTGCTGCGCCCGCCTTCGTTTCGCTGGATTTCGTTTCGCCCGTCTTCAGAGCGGTCGCTTTCGAGACGGCTCCTTTTTTTGCCTTGCGGTCGGGCTTCTGCACTCCGGGTGCCGCTGTCGGCTGTGCTCCCATTTCCATCTGCAACTCGACCGGCGTTTCGACGGCGCTTCGGGACGGCTTTGCTGACGCCTTCCGGGTCGGCTGGGGCGGCAGCGCCATTTTCGAATCGGATTTGTGATTGGTTTTTTCTTTGCGTGTTAGTCCCATGGGCGGCATCCTGTGTGGCAGCGCTATCGAAATCAGTCGAGTTGGAAGAAATAGACTCGGAGATGGAACTTTCGGAGCTAAAAGCGGGCAACTGCTGCACATTGGGCGCGACCGTCGGCTCTGCCTCGTCCGGCAGATAGTCGGCGCGATCGGTCGGCAGGTTTTGTGCGTCCCGTAAATGCTGTTGCAGCGTCTCGAAGACGCGCTCCTCCTGCAGCCTTCCCCAGGCGCGAAGCAGTTGCCGGTAGCGTTTGTCGCGGGTCGCGCGCGCGGCAGCGCACAGCGTCACAAGTCCCTGACAGGCGTCGAAATCCACGCCATGGACCCCGACGATCGGCACCCCTTTGCGGTCGTTTCCATAGCCACCTTCGAGCATCCGCGACAGTTGTGCTGTCAGTTGCGGCACCAGGACATCGGCGTCGTGAATCTCGCCGAGGCAGTCCTGCAGTGTTTTGACGTGCCCGACGACTGTCAGGTACTCCTCGCCGAAGGGCGTATATGCCATATATACCGGCTGAAAAATCTCGAGAGTGTAGCGCAGGCGTTTGGCGGCGATACGCAGCTGATGCAGTTCGACGACACGCTCCGGATCAGCGATGGTGCGCTCATAGTCGAGTAGATCGTGAATGCGGCTTTCGATTTTTTGCGCGGCGTTTCCGAGCAGGGAGAGCTCCGGCTCCGCCGCAATCAGATGCTTCGTCTGGCGCTCGAATTTCGCTGATTTTGATTTACGCATCTTTTATATCACTTGCATTTCGTTCACTTGCAGCCGTTCCTTGGTAACCTGCTACTTGGCGAATCAAGACTATTCCGCTGCCTTTGATGTATCTGCTGCCGAAGCATTCTTCCTGCGTTTGGTGTTCACAGCTGACTCGGCTGTCGTTGTCGCCCCCGATTCATCCGTTGATCCAAGAAGCAGTTCGCGTGTTTCTGCTTCCGACTGCTTTGCTGCCGCAACGAGCGTGGTTTCGCGCGCCTCCAGCTCCTCCAGTGTCACTGCATCGGAACTCGGAACGGATTTACGCCCTTTTTGTTTGCGTTCGGCGATTTCCAGAAACTGAGCTTTCGGATCGCGCCGCTTCAGATTGACAACTGCGCGGGCAACCGTTTTCTGTGCCGCATCGCGCTGTCGGTGAAGACGAGAGATAAACTGTTCGACGCCCGGCCGCTGTTCGATCGGAAGCGCGGTGGCTCTGCGCTGCAGCGTCTCGATCATCACATCGAGGTCGCGTGCCGCGCCGAGCGCGGCGGTCACGGCTTTGATTTCGCGCACGAGGCTGCGGTAGCGTGTGCCGGGAAAGGTCTCGGCGAACACATCGAGCGCGGCACGCGAACGACGTGACCAGACGCGCATCTGATACACAGCGCGCGTGTCGGTGCCTTCGCGGGCATCGTCGGCGTGCGAAAGCATCCGCTCCAGCCGCTGCACGATTACTTCGACCGCATAGTCATGGATTGTTGGAAGTTTGTCTGGCATAATTTGGATAGTTTGGTTGGTAGTATCCCAAGCATTTGTAAGGGCGTCGCCTGCAGCGCCTTGTCACAAGGTCCGCGCCCTTTCCCGCAGAGAATATCCCGCCGTTCACGATTATAGGCTCGCTAACCTTCGGAGAATATGTCGCGCAGTTCGTGCTCTTTATCCGCGCCGACGAGCGCGATGATGCTGTCTCCGATTTCGAAACGTGTATCGCCCGACGGCAGCACGGCGTGATCATCGCGGATCACCGAAATGATCAGCGCTTCGGAAGGCAGCGCGAGAGCCCGAATCTCTCGTCCGACGACCGGCGATTTCGCGCCGATCTCGATATCCACGATCTCAATATTGCCCCGATTGAGCGCGGCGAGCGGGATCACCTCGCCACCACCGACCTCCTGCTCGATCAGGTTGTAAATGATTTTCGTGGAGCTGACGGTCGCGTCGATGCCGAGTTTATGAAACAGTTTCTCGTTGCGCGGGTCGTTGACGCGCGAGATCGTGCGCGGCACGTTGTGCTCCATTTTCGCCATCTGGCAGACGACCAGATTATCGTCGTCGCTGCCGGTGGTCGCGACCACGGCGTCGGCGCGTCCGAAACCCGCCTGATTCTGGTGCGCGACCTCACAGCCGTCGCCCTGCATCACGACCTCGCCGAGCTCTTCGGAGATCGTGCGGTAGCGCAAACGGTCTTTTTCGAGCAGCAGCACTTCATGCTTGGCCGCGACGAGCGTTTTCGCCAGATAGTAGCCGATATTGCCGCCGCCCACAATGATAATATACACGGTTCCATCCTCACGCTGTTCCAAAACATTTCGTAGCCGACAGCCTTGTTCTGAAGGGTTGACTCGGCACGATTTCGACTGCAGTTCTCAGGTTCAGACTTTGGCAGCCAGATACTCTTCCGAGTAGTCTTTCACCAGACCCCACTCGCCGGTCGTGACGAAATCGCGGAGCAGTCCGGAGGCAATCGTCGTCGTACAGAGCGTGACGATACCGAGCTGCCGGTAACGGTCGGCGCGTACGGGATCGTAGATACGGGCGATCACCGTTTTGACCGAGAAGACGTGCTGCGCGATCTGCGCCGCCATGATATTGCGGTTATCGCCCTGTGAGGCGGAGACGAAAACGTCGGCGTTTTCGATGCCTGCCCGCCGCAGTACATCTTCGTCGATACCATTGCCGACGATGCTTTTGCCTTTGAATTTGGTGCCGAGGCGGCGGAATGACTCGCTCTGCAGGTCGATGATCGTGACGCTGTGCCCCTCATGATACATCAGGCGCGCGAATGTGGAGCCGACGCGCCCGCATCCGAGAATTAAGATATTCATCCGATTGTCCTTATTTCGCTCGCCCGATTCTGCCGGAATACTTTATAAATACGCCTCCTTGCGGGATGGCATGGCAGCTCTGTGCAGGGTGACTGACAGTATACCATTTTCGCGCCCGTGCTTTCGTGACGATACTGACTCACAATACGCCGCTGCGACTGCATTTCCCTGCTTCTTTGAGTTTTAGCGACCCGACTGTCGTTGGAGAAAAGTCGCTGTCGAGCGCAGCACAAAGATTTGTTGTGCGCGCCGGGAATATCGCAAAGCAAATGCCCCGTGTCCCAATCGCAGCGAGCGATCAGGATACGGGGCAAGAGCGACTTTCCGCCAGAGGTTGGGATCAGTTGCTTTTCTGACCTGTCGGGTTGGCACTACCCTTCTTTTTGAGTTCGATCAGCGCGGCGTCCACTTCCGCTTTTGTCGGTATCATTTTCGGATCGGTGTAGTGGTAGTACTCCGGGTGAACGGGATGGTAGAGAAGCTGGTGCGCGTGCTGCCCTTCGTCGTTGGCATGGATCAAACGCTCTTTGAGGCTGTTATGATCGCCGAGCGCGAGGGCGCGTTTCTGCGCCGCTTTTGCCGCCTGAGTTTGTCCCTGCCGTTGCAACGCGTCGGCAAAGCGCGGAATGCGCCTGACCCCATTTCGGCGCGAGGCGAATAGCGGCTTGAAGATGGCGCATCTGCTCGCCTGCACCGGGCGAAGCGAACGAGGGCTGTTTGGTTCCGAGCACATAGTGCGCGGCAGCTTGCAGCAGTCGCTTGTCGGGATCATTGGCATCGAAGCGCATCGGCAGCAGTGAGTACTTTTCGATGTATGGAGCTAGCGCGGCATCGCCGCCTATTTGCTTTGCGTTTACCATAACCTCATCGGGTATGCTTCCGCGGGCGCTGTCGTCCATTGTTTCGTTGAAAACTGCTGCTGCTTCTGGATATTGGTTACTGCGGCACAGCGCCAGAACAAAGCGCATATGTATCGTTGGATCCGAGCCGACACTTCCGCCCCACCCATCTGAATAGACAAGCGTGTGATATGCCTCCAATGCCTTAGAATACTTGCCCTGTCGCTCGTAGGCGTCAGCCAGGAGCAGCCACGAAAAAGGATCCTCGGCATAGATCTTTATCGCTTGAAGAAATAAGGACTGCGCCTGCTCGTATTGTTTGTTACCCATTGCTGCCCTGCCGAGTTTGAGCAGCGGCTGACTCCGCTGGAATGTTGCGAACCGAGCCTGTGCCGAGGCTTGCCCACTAACACTATCCTTGATGACACTATCAATAAGCAAGGGCGCTTTGGGAACATTGATATGCTTTGTGGATGTAGTATTTGCTGTTTCGAATGATTGGGGTTTGTGCTGCTGAGACAACGCCAAATATCCACCCAATACTAAAACAACAGATATCACGATCATCGAACGTTTCATGCTCGTTCCTTTCTGCTTCTTGAAAGGTTATTGTACAAATAGCTCGCTGGTGAAGAGTTATTTTTGTGGATCGGATCCGCCGTTTCATTTGCGAACAGATCGTCAGAGTAAAACAAACCGAAATGAGTCGAACGCTCCGCGTTCAGTATAACAAACGCACACTGACCTGTCAATCCAATCACTCGTTATGCATTCTGCGAGACACAATAGCAGGAGAAACAGGACGTCGCCGCGAATCTCGTTCTCGACAACAGCTGCCGCTCGCAGCCACATCTCAACCCTGTTTCAGTGCACATTCCGATTTTATACTCACTCAACCTTTAAACTCAACTCGTAGGAGAGAATGATGCCGTTAATCGATATGCCGCTGGCACAACTGCAGGAGTACGCGGGGCGAAACCCGCGCCCGGAAGACTTCGATGCCTACTGGGACAGCGCGCTCGCAGAGATGCACGCGCTCGATCCGAAAGTCGATCTCGTCCCGCACCAACTCAATGCGCCCTTCGCCGAGTGCTTCCACCTCTACTTTACCGGCGTCGGCGGCTCGCGCGTTCATGCCAAATACCTGCGGCCGAAACACAGTCCGGGTCCCCACCCCGCGATCGTGACCTTTCACGGCTACACTGGCGACAGCGGCGACTGGAGCGACAAACTCAACTATGTCGGGCAGGGCTACTCCGTTGCCTCACTCGATTGTCGCGGACAGGGCGGGCTTTCGGAGAACATCGAAAGCGTACGCGGCAACACTTTTAAGGGCCATATCATACGCGGCTTGAACGACAGCGCAGACAAGCTCTACTATCGGAATGTATTTCTCGATACGGCGCAGTTGGCGGGAATCGTGATGGCGATGCCGGAAGTCGATGCCAGCCGCGTCGGCGCAACGGGGGGCTCACAGGGCGGCGGTCTGACGCTCGCCTGCGCCGCGCTCGAACCGCGTATCAAACGCGCCGCAGCCGTCTTTCCCTTCCTCTGCGACTATCAGCGCGTCTGGGAGATGGATCTTGCTAACGGCGCCTATGAAGAGCTGAAAACGTTCTTCAAGCAGTTCGATCCACTGCATGAGCGCGAAACCGAAATATTCACGCGCCTAGGCTATATCGACAATCAACACCTCGCCTCCCGCATTCGAGCCGAAGTTCTGATGCCCGTCGGGCTGATGGACACGATCTGCCCGCCCTCGACGCAGTTCGCCGCTTACAACAAAATCACGTCGAAGAAAAACCTTCTCATTTACCCGGATTTCGGACATGAAGGACTTCCCGGCGCATCGGATCGCATCTTCGACTTTCTCGCCGATCTCTAGAATTACCAAAAAGGCTTCACGTCGAGCGCCTCTTACTACACTGCCCCCTTCTCTCGAAACCACGGGAGAAGGGAAGACAAGAGCGGCAATTTTTGCGTTCAACCCGCGGAGGCGGGTTTCGCAACTCCAGACCGGGTTTCAACCCCGCGCCTCCGTCTTCTTTCTCCCCCTCTCGTAGTGAGGTATGAACGGAGTGGAGAGAGGGTCAGGGCGAGGTTAGCAAGCAGAACAGTCAGAATGAAACGAGAGTAAAACAGCATGGAATATCGAACGCTCGGCGGCACGGGGCTGAAGGTTTCGGCGCTCAGTTTCGGCGGGTCGCCGCTCGGCGGCGTCTACGGCGAGGTGGATGTCGAGGAGTGCCGCCGCACGATGCACGCAGCCCTCGACAGCGGTATAAACCTGATCGATGTCTCGCCCTACTATGGCGAAACGCGCGCGGAGACGATGCTCGGTGATGTACTGAAGGGAGTCGCACGGGATCGGTACCTGATCGCAACGAAAGTCGGACGCTATGGAAACTCGGATTTCGATTTCTCTGCCGAGCGCGTGATGCGCAGCGCGGAAAAGAGTATGGGGCGGATCGGAGTCGAGCATATCGACATTTTGCAGTGCCACGACATCGAATACGGCTCGATCGATCAGATCGTAAACGAGACTCTTCCCGCGCTCAATAAACTGAAAGAACAGGGCAAAGTCGGTTTCGTGGGCGTGACAGGGCTGCCACTGGAGATTTTCACCAGCGTTCTGGACCGCGCGACAATCGATGTGATTCTCTCTTACTGCCGCTGCACGCTGCTCGACGACACCCTGACCGCCCTTATTCCCTACCTCAAACAGAAAAACGTCGGTATCATCAGCGCTTCGCCGCTGGCGATGGGTCTGCTCGGCGGCAGTCCTCCGCCCTGGCACCCCGCCTCGCCCGCGATGCGCGAAGCGGTTGCTGCGGCTTCCGCTCACTGCCGTGAGCGGGGGGCTGATCTCGCACAACTTGCGGTGCAGTACGCACTCGCCAATCCGAACATCGCCACGACGCTCGTTGGCATCTCCAATCAGCGGGAACTCGAGCGCAGTCTCGCCTGTGTCGGGACCCTCCCCGATCCAGAACTCCTGACGCAGGTCGAAGCTATCCTCGCGCCCGTCCATAATCAGACGTGGCAGAGCAAATCTTCTCTTTGAGATTTGCCCTACCCACCGAAACCAAAGTGAGGCGCAATCACTTGCATCTCACTTCGACTTTAGAGAGGCTTGCAGCTAATAGCCTTGTTATGGCGTGGACAGGGCTAAAGATGAGATTGTCCAAAGGCGAGCATAACAGAGATCGTGGGTCTGCCGCTGCACGACGACTTTCGCCTGCTGTAGTTTGTGCTGCAGGTAGACAGTACAGCTACTCTTCCCGCATCGGGATGAATGCGCAAGCTGCCATCCTGAGGAATCCTGCACCATGCCCAGCTTCTCGAGCCACTGCCGCGCGACCGCTTCCGCTCCTCTGTCATCGAGCGTCACCATTTGAAGATCGGTCTTGTCGATCGGCTGATGTCCTACTTCGACCAGTTTCCCGGTGTCTGTGTCCCAGACGGTATGAACGGGAATGCAGACCGAATTGTCTGCGGTATCGACAAGCATCAAGTGCCGAGGGGTGCCCTCTGCGTTGTAGACGGTATCTTCGACTGTGGCAATCGAGACCTTATATTGGTACGCCCCCAGCCGCTGCATCACTGGCAGTGCATGTTCACAAATCTGTTCACGTGTCCAGCGCCCCGCGGAAACTCGGCGCGCAGAGGCGTGCAGCAATCGCCCGCCATAGGCGGCGACGCAGACGACCGCCAGCATCGTCAGCCCCAGCATACGTTTCAACTTCGGTGTTGTCTTCTTCATCGCATGTCCTCATCGTTCTCGTCATTTTCGTCCCGTCGTTTCGCAGGACATATTCTTCTATCGATTCCACGGGCAGTTTCACTCGAATATTTTCCTGCTCAGGCGTCCAACTCCGCTTTGCCGCCATTCTGACATATGCTTCATTCTGCGTCTGAAGGCTACAACATCGGCTTTGAGATTGTCTGCACTTTGATTACGCAGCCAGTTTACGATCGGCTTCACGAAATTAAGGCTGCAAATCGACTGTCCCAACTCGACACCGCGGTTGGCTCGATGTCGTGGCGCAAACGAGGGCTCGCTTGAAGAAGGAGACACCAAGCAGGAGACACCGATTGCCCGCAAGTGTAAGTTCCATTGACAATCCCCAGTGTCAACCAGGAAACAAATGAGTGACATAACTATTTATCTTCGTTTAAGAATTGGTACTTCTCCTCTCTCCTGAAGCGTTGGGAGAAAGGGTCGGAGGTGATGGTAAATAGTTACTGCGTGACAACAAAATATCCATGCTTATAAGATTTTCTTATACGCATGGATATAAATAGGCGTCATGGTTTGGCTGCAGGCTGACTCCGGCTTGTCAGTGCGGCTGTCCTGTAGATCAATGGGACAATCGCTTCCGGTGTGCAGACTCCCTGGATCCACTCAAACCGCGGGAAAAGCCACGAATGTATTCCTCAGCGGTCAGTTTATTCGCCATCCTGTCTCCGCGCTCACTGCGGACGGCTCTATGCTTTTGATATGACCGATACAGGAGGTCGCTTTTCATCATTCATTGGAAGCACGATTCTGATCCTCCTGCGCGGTATAGTACTCCACATTTCCGCCGCTTCCGAATCGCTTCTGCTGAATGAAATTTGGCGTGTCGGTCAAACATGCGTAGCTCAGATCATGCGTCTGCCGTTGCACGATCAGCACAACGCGCAGTCTGTCGTGCTGCAGAAAAACCGTACAGGAGTGTTTGCAAATACTGGAGGGACGGGCGACCTGCCATGCCGAGGCATCCTTCACCATGCCCAGCTTCTCGAGCCACTGCCGCGCGACCGCTTCCGCCCCCCGGGCATCGAGCGTCACCATCTGCATTTCCGTAGCTGCGGATGGATGTTGTCCAATCTGGATCAACTTTCCGGTATCCGCATTCCATACGGTGTGTACTGCATGGCCAGCCGTATCGACCAGAGCGTCTACATAGCACAAGTGTTGCGGAATGCCATCGGCACGATAAACTGTGCTTGCGTTAATCTCGACTGTAATTTTGCTCTGTTCGGGCGCAAGAGTCTGAATCAATGGTATTGCATGTTCGGAAATCTGTTGTTCAGTCCAGTTGCTTCCTGGAATGCGACTTGCGCCCGCATGCAGCCTGCGCCCGCTGCAGGCTACAATGGATGCGACCGCTAGGATTGCCAGTCCGCCCAGATGTTTCGTTCTGAATTTGGTGGTCCTCATTTTTGTATCCTTACTCGTCCGTCAACACTCGTCCGTCAACACTTTGCCATCGCTATTAGCTCGAAGCTGTGGCCACCTTCCGGGGTGACCTTGCTACTGTCTCAATTGCAAAAAGAGGTGTACTACTCCGGCTTCGGCCGCATCGATCGATTGTCAGCAGCAAGTTGACGCACTTACGCCGCGAAGCGCCGCTCAAACACTGTATTGACAATAGCAAGCCTACCATATCGATCGGCACTTCTGCCAGCTTTATGCACGTAAAATCGCTTATTTAGATTAAAAAATTATGTAAAGCAATAGCATGCATTATTTGATTCTACAAGCATTCTTCATCTCTTTTTGATACATCTGTTTTTACTGACGACACTCAGGCGGTTCGGTTACTGGCAATCGCCTTAAGATCGATTGCGAAATAAGACATAACCGACATAGACAAGGTGCAACGAAAATGGGCCTCTACAATGCCCTGTGCGGCCACTCTGGAAATTTACGTGACCGAAATGTCACCAAAAAATCGGTCATTCGGTTCAAAACGACGCAGACGCTTATTTCGCAATCGGTCTTTAGATTACACTCAGGTTTCTATTGACTTTCGATACTAGATTTGGGTCAGCGACAAAAAACCGCCCTCACCAGATGTCTGGTGAGGGCGGAACTTGAATCGCACTTTTGCATATGCTTCCGTCTTGCAGTATCGGAAACTACATTTTGCCGGATTTGCCAGCAGGCATCTTGCCGGGCTTCATTGACCCTTTGGGCGTTTTGGGTGCAGACTTGCTGCCCTCGAGATGCGTAACGTTGACGTTCGTCGCCATCAGTGTCGTTCCTGTCATCGTGCCGGTTGCCGTGACCATGGAGCCTGGCGCAACTTTGGCGAGGCTGAAGAACTTGCCCTGCATACGTACAGTGCCCTTCGATACATCGACGGATACGGGACCCTTCGAGGAGCCAATCACGAATGTTTTGCCGGTGACAGCGCCTTTGACCGGGCCAGATACGGAAACGACAGCCGACTTAGCGCCCGCCATCTTGCCGCCCGCCATTTTACCGCCAGCCATCTTGCCGGAAGTTTTCTGCGCCTGAACGCCACTCATTACTGCGACCGACAGCACCGCTGCCAGCATTAGACCAATCTTCTTCAAGTTCGTGCCCTCCTGGATGTTGTGTCCTGACTATTGCGTACACAAATTGCAAGCGAATCCGCACACTATTAGTACACATAATCTTAGCATAACCGTGACAGAAATCAGCAATTCTACCGGGCAATTCAAAAAATCCTTTTTTGAAATACCCTATTTTTGTGCTGCACTAATTCGAATGGATACAATGTCTTATTCGATCAGCAAAGTGGAACCGCTGATTTAGATCAACCTTAACCTACTTCGAGTTTGTTCAGGAGGTCTATAAGCCGGGTTTTGTCTTTGTGTGGTCATCTCTCTACGAAGCCGATTAGTCTCGGCTCCTCTTGCAGTCTACCCGGAGGGTCGGCGGGCAGCGTCATCCCCTCCTGTCAGACCTTGCTTCCGATGGGGTTTACCAGGCCGGCATGTCTCCATGTCGCCGGTGCACTCTTAATGCACCATTTCACCGTTGCCGCGCGCACAGGCAGGGAGCACGAGGCTGCGAACGAAGTGTGCAAAATAAAGCAGGCAAAAATCGTATCTAAGACCTCCTGCTGCCAGCCTGTGCGCGCGGCTGTGTCATTTCTGTGGCACTTTCCGTCGGGTCGCCCCGCCCGGACGTTATCCGGCATCGTGCCCTGAGAAGCCCGGACTTTCCTCTCCGCCAACTGCAAAACAGCGGGCAAGCCCGCTATCACAGCCGCCGCAGCGACCACCCGACCTCCTGAACAGTTCGATTGTACCCCGGCGCAGTCATGGCGTCAAATAAGCGAGGGCATTTGCTGGATTTCTGTGAGCCGCTGCTGCGATTTGCGTACGTAGGCAGTGTCAAATCCGAAGCCCACCGAACGCGCATAAGCCTCCTGCGCCCGCTGCCAGTCTTTCATCTGGAAATGGCACTCCCCGATGTGGTACCATCCCTTCGGCTGCTCGACCGGATCGGGCTTCAGTGCGAGATACGCTTCCCAGAGCGACAGACTGCGCGCATAATCCGCCTGCATAAAAGCGACACGGGCACGCATCGTAGCCGCATTCATCTGCGTCTCACGATCGTTTGCGAACTCTGGCAGTTTCGCTTCCACCCAGTTCAGCGTCTGCTGCATCGGCTCGGAATGCCCCAGCATCGTGAGCGCGTTTACGACACTGATCTGGCACCAGACACTTAATTTCCCGTCCTCAGGGAATAGTGCCGCTGCCTGCTGCAAAAAGTCGAGAGCGGTTTGCGGCTCCTGTGCTTCGAGTTCGATCCAGGCGGAGCCAAGCAGGAAAACGCCCTGCATCCGCCGCTGGTCGCTCGGTTTCGCGTATGGCTTGCCCTGCTGAGCGCTCTGCATGCACTGGCGCGCTGCCGGATAATCGCCGCGCAGACGCTGACTCTCGGCTTCGATCAGGTCGGATTGTCTTTTCGCTCCAGCCGTCATCGCGCCCGCTTTACGGGCAAGATCGATCGCTTCCGCCAGATTGCCCCGTTTACGCTCGATATTAGCGAGCTGAGCCAGCACGTGCGCCACCTGCTCTTTGTTGCCCGAAGCGGTCGCGAGATCGAGGGCAGTAGTGCGGTGACGCTCCGACTCTGTAATATTTCCCTGTGTACTGTAGCCCACTCCCGCCATACTGTGCGCCAGAATACGGAGCGCTGGTTTTGGATTGCAGTCGAGGGCACTTTCCGCCGCCTCGATCGCCTGCTCCGGGCGTCCGGCATGGAACGATGCGGTCGCCATCTCAACGAGAACTTCGGCGCGTGCATCGGCTTTGCGGGGCGGGATCAAGTGAAGGGCGCGAGCGTAGTTCTCGTATGCCTCGGAGTGCCGGCCTTCCTGTGCCAGCAGCCTGCCCGATGTGAGCAGCGCGAGCGGGTTTGCGCCTTTGCTCGCGAGACACTGTGCTACCCGCTGGCGCTCAGACAGCGCTCCATAACGGTCCCCAAGTCCTTCCAGGCAGTCAGCGTAGCGGCGGCGCACATCGGCTTCGAGTGCCGGGCGCGCCTTATCCGTGCTGGACCGCCTCGCCAGTATGTCTAAAATTATTTTGTGCTGTTCCGCTGCCGCCGCGTACTCGCGATCGGCAAGATGTAGCTGCGCTAATCGATAACGCGCACTTATCTTGAGTTCGTTCCCAAGCAGGGACGGTGTCGCAATAATACTCGCCAGACGCTTCTTTGCCGCCTGTGCCCGCTCCGGCGTGTCGTTCTTGAGCTGGCTGGGGTACCATACGAAGTATGCTGTCTGGGTGCCAAACAGAACTGCAGCCACCGCCAACCCGATATAGAGGATCATATGGATTGCTCCTCGATTAATTCCAGCCTCTGCGCCTCCACAGACTGCATTTTGATAGTCCTACTCGCTCATTCCAATGAGATCATCCGCTCGCCAATAGTTTTTGTCTCTAACTGCAGGTTCTGGACACCGACATGCCTTTCGTTTCAGCGTCCCCATATTTTCCTCGCATCATTATAGCTTTTATTATCTTTGAACTCAAGAATGTGCGATAGCCTGTCGGAAACGCTTGGTTTTGCTCATAATCGAAGCACTGATGCAAGTATTGATGGTTTAATGGGCTGTTTTGAGGCATAACCGAACGGTGACGACACTAAAGTAACTCTAAAGTTTCCGAGAATCATCAAATTGACGTTTAGACAATCAGTTTGGTCATTTCTGCCTTCTGTGTGTCCTTGAAAACGACTTTGTAGCGCGGTGCCTTCTCGATTTTGGCACCTCTGGCACGACCCGGGGATTTTCCGCGTACCCGGCACGCACGCGCAGG
>JBBQPY010000060.1:0-26608 GCA_038216735.1 Chthonomonadales bacterium | reverse complement strand
CGACACGTTCGCGACGCAGATTTCGCAGAACACGACCGGGCTCGACACGACGTTCAGCTTCGGCGTAAATCCGAACACCTATAATATTCCGCCGTTCCTGTTGGTGCGCCAGACCGCAACTTCCGCCGGTCTGACACCGATGAACTTCCTGCTCAATCCGGCGAACAATCCTGGCAACGAGTTCTACACTTTCGCCACACCGGACAATACGAGCGGCTTCGAGATTGCTGGCGCGCCGGGAACCTATCCGCTCGGCGAGAAGCAGACGAATAACACGTTCCTCGACGATCAAAGTTCGGTTTCGACCAACTTCGAGGCGCGCGCATTTCCTTTCACGAACTTCGGCGCATTCACCGGCGGCTTCAATCTCGCGAGCGTAATTCCTTCGCCGGGCGTCGATAACACGCTAAGGATGATGATCGACCAGTCGTTTATCACGACCGCCTCGAACACACTGGTCAGCGATATGATGGTCGCGCCGCTCGACATCCGCATCGAAGCGCTGCTCTATGCGCAGGACAAATCGTTTTTCATCATTCCTGGCTACTCGTTCAACCCGGACCCCAACGACACTCGCGAGCGCTATGTCGCCAACGGAGGCGTGCGCGTTTCGTACAATGACCAGGACAAGGCGGACGCGACTGCTGGTACGACTTCCTTCCAGCGGCACATGAAAGATATTTTCCCCTATGCCAACGAACCGCTCGACGTGCGCATCACGATTTTCGGTGCAGTCTCGGAAAACTACACGGCTTCGGTAGGCGCGCAGGCGGCATGGATGGCGAAATGGGGCTACATCCCAACCGTCTTCGGCTCCAGTGGCGAAGTGGTCCCGAACGACCATCTGAAAGCCGTCGATCCGGCAGGGTATGTTCCCGGTCAGGACACGACAAAGGACTATCGAACGCCGCTCGAAACGAATGCAGCAGGTGCGCCTTTCCAGATTTCGATCACGCGCGGTCTGCGATTCATCTACGATCCCGCGATGGCGATGCCGTACTTCGATCCGACCAACACGCAGTTGAGCGACACGGCAGCGGCCTCGAACATCCTGACACGCAAGCAGTACGCGCTTCGCTACATCGATCGGCAGGTCAGCAACGGAGCCACGAATCTCTATCGAATCCGGCAGGTGCTGCCTTCGATGCCCCGCCTGCCCGTTTGCCCTGGCATCCTCTACACCGGCGAGAGCGAGCGGCTGCTCGGCACAGGCGGTCCCGGAGACAGTGACCAGTTTTAATCGGCAGCGCAGAGTCTCTTCTCGAATTAAAGTAACATTTTGAGAAGAGCGTGTCCGAAGGACACCTGGCGGAGCGCTGGTATCGACGGACTTCAGTCCGTGATGTCCATTCAGACGCTTCTGAAGGACAACTGGCGGCGCACGAGCTTGTGCTTTTACAGCTGGATCGACGGAAAGCCAGACCGAACATGGCGCAGTGAATTTGAATTCGATAAGATACGCAGGTCAGACAGAAGGTACGAAACACGATGAGACGATCATTTCGGACAATCACACGCTTTACATTCACCGCGCTCGGCACGCTAGCGGCGCTCGCCGGGGCACACACGAACAGCGCGAAGGCAGACGCCGTCAACTATGTCGGGCAGCGACGCCTGATACGCGCCTGCATACTCGTCAGCGATGCGGCGCAGGACGGTCCGGTAGGCAGCGCACTGCCGAGCAACCCGATCCCGCACGTTTTCTATGCGCTCAATCGCCGCACCGACATCAAGCCCGCCGGTTGGGAGTTCATCAATCCGCTGGCGTCGCAGACCGTTACCAACGACATCTATACGCGCTGGAAAAACCGCAACATCAGCGGCAACGACCGTGCCTTTACTGCCAATACGCAGGAGAACGCGATCTTTCAGATCGGCTCGCCGCTGACCAAAAACATCGGCGCGTACTGGGAAGTCAATCTTGACCGTGTCTCGATCACCGACCTGCAGCAGTTCGACATCGTGCTGATGCCGATGCATGGCGGTCGTCAGGCTGTGACGGGCGCTCCGATCGTATTCACAACCGATGAGCGCGAAAAGCTGCGTCGTTACGCCGATGGTGGCGGCACGATCTGGCTCGAGAATGATGGCGTCGTCAATGCTATCGGTAACGGCGCGCAGCAGCAGGGACAGTTTATCTTCGATGTGAATCTGGCTGGCGCGACGGTTCCCAATGCCGGGTATCTGGCGCAGACCGGTCACCCGATTATCAACTCACCCTACTTTCTTTCGCCGCTCGATGTGAGCGGGCTCGGCGTCTCCGGTGGCGCCCACAATCCGTTCGTCACCGGAGCGGGCAGCCTGGTCAGCCCGAGTCAACTGACCGCGATCGCCGTCTCTGGCAATTTCCCGACGATCTACGCAGGCGACTATGGCGCGGGTCATGTTCTCCTGACGACGCCTAACATCGCGGGCGATATCAATAATTTCCTCGTCAGTTACCAGAGCGGAGCACAGTACGGCTCCAGTAAAGTTGTCGATAACAATGGCAGCAACGACGGCGCCGTCAGCGGCGAAAGCCTTTCCGGAACGCCCGAAGTCGACGTCAAATTCGCAATGAACGTCGTCGCCTGGATCAGCGCCGTGCCGACGCCTGGCGGCAACGTACGCCGCACTGGCTCGACAACAGAATCGATCGGTTCGCAGCTCTACCCGAAATGGGCACAGCTCCCCGCAGCCTCCGTCGGCAATGTCGGCTCCGGCGCGACGATCTACAAAGGCGCGTCCTTCTTCGTCGATGGCAACAACATACTTCATGTCTTCAACAATAATCCGGGCAGAACGCTCAACAATAACAACGATCTCGACACCGGGCTAGCCGACTTCGTTTTCGGGCGGCCTTACGATGAGATCGCGAATGTAGCTTTGGGCGGCGACCCGACGAAAGTGCGCTACTCGACGCCGAGCGTTTTTTCTGTCAACAATGGCGGATCGACGACCGATGTCGCCGTTGTCACGTCGACTCAGGGTCTCACTTCCGCTTACAATGTAACGCCGAGCTTCACCGGAAACGGCTTCCGGCAAAGCACGCTTCCCGTGATTTTCAGCGGGTTCGGGCTTACCGGCATGGCCGCAGGCGACCTGACCGGCGCTCTCTCGCAGACATCCAACTTCGTACCCTATCCCAAACCGGTGCCTGCTCCGGCCTACTCGGGCGGCATTCTGTTTACCGTCGCTTATGAGGAGACGGTAACAGGTAGACCAGGCTGGCGAATCGTCCCGATCGATCTGCTGGCGAGCGTGAGCAGCAATGCGGCTATTAATGTCTTTGGTGCGAGCATAGCCGCGCCTGGAGTTGGCAGCTACACCGGCGGACAGATCGAGGGCATCAAAGACCCGGTCGGCGATGTTGCCGTTGCCAGCATCCGTGATGAGGCCACCGGCGCGATAGACCGTGTCGTCTATGTGCCGTATGCAAATAACACCGGGGTTCCGCCCGCGCCCGGTGGCGTACGCGGTCTCTGGTTCAGCACGACAGGCGAGCCAATGGACGCGGATCGCTCCAATCCGACTTTCAGATTTCATCCTCGTGGTGCACGGGGAAACGTACCCTGGTATGCACCTGGCGCGGGCGGCTCAGCAACCAGTCTATTCCCGAGAGTGCACCTCACGATTACCGACGCGAACGGTATCATCACTTCGCTTAAAGACCTGAGCTATCCCGCAGACTTCAAGGTGACTTACGAAGGCGCCGCGACACCTCACGAGATATTCGTAAATCTGACAACGCCCGTCACTCCGCCCGCCAACAGCACACTGACCGTCACGGCGGACTGGACAGCGGACTGGTCCGACTCCGATATTGGAGGACAGACCCCCACCATCGAAGAGATGGAACTGTTCGTGATGCGACGACGCAACTTCAATTTGTACACGCCGGACATCAATACGATGGTTCCGTTTCTGGCGGGCGGCGTTGCGATCAGCAATGCCGATGCCGCACAGTTTACAGCCAGCGGTCTGTTGACATTCAATCCCAACAGCTCGACGCGCCCGGGCTCCGATCGGATCTACAGCGTGCACGAGCAGTATACGGCAGGCACGATTCCGGTTGCCGGAAACAATACGCGAGTCAATGGCACACAGGTGCAATGGATGTTCTCGCCGTTCGAGGGAGGCACCTATACGGATGGCGTGACGACAGTCTCGATGCGCCCGCGCCTCGTCTACCAGCCTTTCAATTCTGGAATCGTCGGCGCGCAGACGCTCTATAATTTCAACGCGATCGGCACACCGGTGATTTCCAATGGCACGACCTACGTAGTCGGTACCGCCTCCTTCAATGCCAACGGCTCGGCAACGCCCGATGCGACGGTGATACTCGCGCTCACCACGACGATCGATGCGACGCTGCATTACGGAAGCCCGCTGCCTTACGACCCGGTCAACCCGACTGTGATCCTGTATCAGCCCGATGTCGAGCACGTACAGGGCTCGACGCAGCGCGTCGAATTGACCGTCGGCAAAAACTTCGAAGTGGACTATGCCACTGGCGACATCCACATTCACGATATGAAGCAGGACGGCCGAGACTCGTTCAATACGGCGCTGCCGATCATGGTACAGCCGATTCCGGTGGGCGGAGGCACACTGCCTCCACACACGATAATGGTCAACCCGCAGACTGGCTTCGGGCCGCTAGACAACCTGCAGTGGTTTATGGCGATCCCCTATAATGCGGACGTGACCGACCCGACTAAGATCCTGCCCGCCTCGGCGCTGCAGATCGTGCCGACGAGCGGCGCCTCGGTGCTCGGAAACACACTTTACTTCAACGCGACCGGCGGACGAATCGTGAGTATCGATCTCAAGGGGGCTTCGGACGGCAGAGTGTTTACGCCCGCCGGCACTCCGCGCGTTCATGTTCAATATACATTGACCGACTCGACCACCGGCAATCCACTCAATCCGATCAACGTCAGCATCAATCCGCCGCTCGGAACCGCCAATACGCTCGTCTCGGCGAACGCGCAGGGTCTGGCCGGATTCGACAACGGACTGGTCGTCGTCGCCGACAACAACCGCATAATTGAAATCGATGCGGGCGGTAACCCGGTCTGGAGCCTGCCCGAATCGACTTCTCTTACTTCTGTAGGCGGTCCTACGATCGCAACCGGGGGCGTCTCGGCGACCAAAGTGCCGTTCCTGCGACCCTCCGTCGCGCGCCGCGCCAATGTCAGCGAATACCTCGTTGCGGACGCAGGCAACAACCGCATCGTGCAGACCGATCGAAGCGGCAGCGTCCGCTACGAACTGCACAGCGTCAACAACACCATGGGTTTCCTGCGCCCCGGCGATCCGCTGACGCTCAATGCGCCCACGGATGTGCAGACCTATATCGACTCGCGGGACAGCAACGGCAAGATCAGCATCTTCAATCGGGACACGAAGGTCACCTATACCTATAATGGCGCCTACTATGCCATCCATTATGTGATCGCCGACAGCGGTAACTTCCGCGCCATGGAAGTCGTGGATGCCTACGACAATACCAATAATCCGATCGTTGTCACGGGCAGCGATGGCAGCTCGGTCACGATGCAGCGGCAGGTTGTATTCGTCACTCGCTCGCTTGCGGAACAAAACGCGCACTACCGTTATCGAACAGTAGAGCAGTTCGTGGATCCTACCTCCCAGATCACCTATATGATTGCCAGCGTAAACAACGTGCGGCAGGCTCCCTATGATGCAGGGGTCGGGAATACGCTCGGCGGCGACAAAAGCTCACAGATCGGACCAGGCGGCTCACTGATGATCATTGAGCGCTACACGGCAAATGACGGCAATGTGACCGCGCTCGTCAACAGCATCGCGTTCACCGATTCCAAAGGTGTTTTCGTTCGGCATCAGGCGCTGAGTAATCCGACGATGTTCAAAAAGTTCGATGCGTACAATCCGATTACAAACCAGCCCGAACTGCGCTACTTATTGGCGGACGCGAACGGCTGCTATGTGCTGAAGACTTCCGGCGCCGACCTGGTCGTCGAGTGGGCACTGACTTCGGAGGACTACAAGTTCATGACCGGCAGACCGCTGCGCCCGACGAGCATTCAGCGTCTGACGCAGGCCGATCTCTACACCGACGGAAATGGCGTCAAGCGCTTCGCGCCTCACTTCCTGATCACCAATGCCTTTACGGGACCCGATGACATCGGGACGCGGTTCGGTGCTGGCGGCAACGGCGAAGTACATGGCGAGGTCTTCGAGATCAAAGGCAAAGACTACTATTTCACCACGGCAGCTAATGGCACCTATAACGGTTACAGAAACGCACAGTTCCAGCTTTACTTCAAGGACATGGCTGGCAATCTGGCGAGCAATATGCCGTTCAGTTCGATTACCCGTATGATCCCGAACGAGAAGCTGCCGACCAATACACCCGTAAAACGCTCGCTCGGCTCCGACGAGAACGGCAAGACGTACAATCTCGAACAGCCGTCCTTCAGTGACCGCCCGCTGTAAAGAATGCTAAGGGTCAGTAGAATCAAGTTCTCGAGTACTGGTTGGGGCGCTGCTTGCCGCGCCCTCTTCTTCAACTCGTTGTGGAACTCGCAATGAAAAAGGAACCATCTATGAGTCGCATAAGTGCACTCTCTACGCATAAATTGGTCTGGTCTGCCGCCCTCGCGTTGCTTGCTTTCGCGACGCGTCCCGCCAGCGCGCAAGTCGCCTTCGACGGCGTCGACTGGACGCTCGATCGTGGCAGCATCACAGTGGACGCCGCCAACAACGGGATTCCCTTTCGGCAGGGCTCGAATAGTATCACGACTGCGGGCACAATTAACCCGCTGCTCGATGCCTATCGCGCCGTCGGGCGCTGGGTCTGGCCTCGTACCCGCGATATCACTCTGCCTGCGCCGACTCCCGGTTTCCTGACTGTAGATAACCCGGATGTGCTCGATGCAACGAATCCGGCAGTGACCAAAGCGTCGCTCTCCAATGGACTGCAGCCTGACGATGCGCTTTCGGTCTGGGTAGCCGACCCCGCCAACCTGAATTATACGCTCGTGCCGTATGGAGATCACGCGCTGGACTTTACCGGCGGCGGCTACTCCTATCCGGCAGTCGACACCAGCTATCCGCTCGCAGGGCGTGACTATGGCTACGTGGTCGCGAAACACAACGATTTCATCGTTACCCACGACGATGGTTCCACCTCTCCGGCGCTGCCGCAGGAGCTAGCTGCGCTTCCGAACGTCAACCCACGCATCTATAGTGTCGTGCACAACGTACTGCTCGACAACGCGCAGTCTCGTCCGGTCGCCGTATGGACGATCGGTACAACCGGTACGGGAACGATAAACGGCGGTGCGGTCCCTTACAACGTTCCTCCGAATCCGCTGCCTGCCAATCCCGCCTACTATAATATTGACATTTTCTCGCCGGGCGACGGCACTCTTCTCGGTGTCGACCCGAACAAGGTAGCTTATCCGAATGTAACCCGCGCTTTCGTGCGCGTCAGTTGGAAGAACACGGTTGTCAACGGCGCGCCGAACTTCGATGGAATCAACGATCCGGTCAACAGTCGCATCTTCCTCGTCGATCTGCACACTGCGGGCTGGAGCCGACTGCAGGGCGGAACTCAGAGTTCGGCGGCGGTCTTTCCCAACCTCGGCGGTCCCAACGATCAGTTGACAGTCACACTCTATGCCGTGACTCCCGACGATACGACGCCCTCTGCACCCGATGGCAGCTATACCAATCAGCAGGGATTCACGCAGACGCCGCTGATCGTTGCCGATGCTGTGCGCTTCACACCGCACAATGTCAACGGCACGAATCTGGGCGCGACAAGCGGTAACGGAGCCATTCTCAGCCCGGCGGTCGCGACCAACAAGCTGGCAAACTCGAATGGCAACACCGTCTGGTTCATCGCACGCGCCGAAGATGTCGCTCCTACGGTGCTCGACTCCTATGTCAACCCGCTCGATGGGTTGGTCAAAGCCGTCGATCCGACCGGCGTCGCGACGGTACCAGTGTTCTACGCGCTCAAAAACTTCGATGGTAACGCAGGTCATGACGGCACGCTCAATCCGCTGAATGATCCCAATCTAGATGTCAATATCTCAAACGACCGCGTGATCTGGCGCGTACAGGGAGATCCGGATTCGGGTGGCACCGCGAGCGCGTCTCCGCTGCTTGCCAACGTTCGCACGCGACAGGTGGTTTCGGGAACGCCCGTAACGAAGACGATCCTCTACTTCGTGACACGCGCAACAGACGGCAAACTCGGTCATGTCTATGCGTTCGATCCGGCGGGCAACGCGACCGCGCTCCAGGAAACCGGACCGGTTCCCGCCGCACAACAGACGACTACGACATACTGGACCTATCCTTCGGTACGCCCGCTGTCACTGGCTGAGCAGACCGCCGCGCAACTGCCTACCGTCTATCATGACCCGAACTATCGCAACTCGAACACGATTGGCTATCCGAGTCCGACGACCTGGGCGGCGGATCAGGTTCTGATCGCAGGCGGCGGTGACACGGAATATTACGATGGCGACATCGTTGCTATCGATCCCCTGAAACCGATCGCTCCCGGCAATGCCCGCGTACGCGGCGATACGCTCGTCACGTTCGGCGGCGGATACTCTCCTCCGATCGTGATCGATGATCCGGGCAACACTGGTGGCGCGCAGCTTCTGGTCGTCCCCGCGCTCGATGGCGGCTCGAATCCGGTCAATCCCGGCAGTAATGGACGCGTCTATGCATTCGATGCGGGCGGACGCGGCGACTTCGATAACGCGACCTTCCTGCCCGGCAGCGTCACACAGCGCGTTCCAGGAACAACACAGCGAATCTGGACCTGGCCCCACTTCGCCGCCGATACTGCACGTATTTATCTGGCGAAGACTGGCGCGGACGCCGCGCGAAAAGACCTCGATGGTTTTGAGAACGGCACGTATACTGCAACGCCGCTCACGATCAAAGACGAACTGGCGAAAGGCAACTTCCGCTCTGCGCCTTCCTACGATCCGAACTATCCTGTGGCCGGTGACGTTTCCAGAGATCCGATACTGCTTAGTTCGGCGGATGGTCATGTCTACGGCGTACTGCCGGTGCGCGACGTCCTGAACGGCGTTTTTAGCAACATTCCGAACTATCAGGAGAGAATGTTCTTCAGCTACCCGCAGCTGAGCAGTCAGGTCCCGCCGCTCACCTACCAGACACTGGGAGCGACGCCGAGTACGCCGGTGATCTACAAGCCTGCGAACTCGGTCAACAATCAGAAATATGCTTACTTCACGTGCGGCGGACGTATCTACTCGATTCCGCTGCCGAACCCGAATCCATATCCCGGAGTGACGTCACTACCCATTCAGCTTGCGAACACCAAGGTCAACTGGGTCTATCCGCCCACGCCGAATCCGCCCTTCCAGGATCCGACCAACCCAGCAACACTACTGGCGACCGCTCCGCTGACGACCGGCTTCAGTGATGCAGGAACCGAAGATCCAGGCAACGCGCCGGTTGTAATCGACTCTGCTGTCGCAGGCTTGACCCCGACCGATGGGGCCAATCCCGTACCGCCGAACGGTCTCGTCTATGCTGTCGGCGTCGATGGAATCGTCTATGCACTGGATGCGGCGCAGTCAGCGACGCAGCTCTATTCGGACACGCATAACACGAATGGTTTCGTTCTCGGACCCGTCCATAGCTCGCCGATCGTCGTGCCGATCATGCCGGACGCCGGTCTGTATCAACCCGTTGTTGCGATTCCCGTGAACACCAGTGTGCCCTCTCTGGTTTTCACCGATGACGTCGGTCAAATGTATGCTTATCGCACGATTCGTGAAGCGGACGGCATCGGGGGCACGCTGCTTCCGGTAATTCATGCCTACTTCGACTCGCAGTATCGTAGGTCGGCTTCCTCGGCGCTTGCCGGACAGCCGATCACCACGACTGCAACGATCGCCTCCGGTTATATTGTAGAAGGCGACGAGTACGGTCAGCTCCGCGCTTACAGCTATGGCGTCAATAACCTGGGCGTTGGTCCTTATGGAAGCGGCGGCACTGTTGGACAGGGCGAGCCGAGGCTCAATAACCAGGGTGCAAACTATGTAAGTATCGATACGCGCGTCGCCGATCTCTATACCGCTCCCGACCTGAGACAGTTCACGCAGAATCCGCCTGACGGATCACAGTCGCTGACGCCGCTCAAGAATGAAGCGGGCGGCGCCTTTGCCAAAACAGCGACACCCGCCGCGAACACGAAAGGTGTGAACGGCATCGTCTATGACTGGGGCGAATACCTGACAATCGCTGCGGCTGGCGTCTATCATGCCCTGCCGACAGACGGTACACCTAACATCCGTGGCGCTTTTGCCCCGGTGATCCGTGTCACGTTCCGCGTCAGAGGACCCGATACGACGGTACCGCCGCGAACCGAAACGATGATTGCCAATGTACTGTATGCAGCTCCGAAGAACCCGAATAACTGGCCCGTCGATCTCGTCGCGCTCAACTTATTCGACTTTTCGATCTTCGGAATCGACCCGGAAGATACGAATAATCCAACAACGCCTCAGAAGCTGACAGGCACCGGACGCAATGTCTTCCCGTGGGTCGCTGTCTACCGGTTTAGAATCAATCCGAGCCGCAACGCGCTGTATACTCCCGGCTCCGAAGGCTATACGGCGACAGTCGTGGCAAGCGTTGTCCAAACTGAAGAAGATGGCAGCCTCGGCACCCCGGCAGCGATCGCCGCTTCCCGGTTCGAGGCGAATCAGCAGTCGAGTCAGATTGAAGTCGGGCAGAACTACTGGCAGGGTGAGAGCGCTGGAGCCTTCGCTAACTCGCCGAATAACCTCGGTGGCGCTAACGGGCTTGGCGGCGCGGCACGCAATCCGTATATTGCAAACCCGCTCGCCCTGACCGTCGGGAACTATTCTAACACCACTGACGAAACGGGCGGACGCCCCAACATCATCGGATGGGCGGGTGCGAATAAAGATAATCTCGTTAATATCAGGGAGATACTCGGGAACGGTAACTACATCGGGATCGGCGATTCTGGTGTCCAGAAAGCTCTGTTCGCTCCGCTCGATCTGACTCAGGACGGCGACAGCCGTACCTATACCGGTGTAGATGGAACGGGCGCTCGCGTCCCCATGCTCTATGTAATGGATCGCTCCGCGATCAGTACGACGGGGCGGCAGCTGCTGACCTCGGCGATCGCGCGCCCGCTGCAGTGGTGGGGTGGTTACACTTCGGTCATGAATCCGCTGCCCTGGGATCAACTCCCGGACAACGGTCGCACGACGATCGACTACCCGAGCATCCCATCGAGCGGGTTGAGTATTCACACGGGTGGCGGCAATTCCGGTATCGATATCACACATGGCTACGCAGCATTGATGCCGCCGACCAATGCATCGCCTAACGACCCTACAACCCGTATTCCGCAGCCAACTCCACTCACGCTGTCGCTGCAGGTGCCTACGCACCAGCCTGCAAATATGAACCGAGGACCGATTACATACGGAGGGGTTACCTTCGGATTACCTTATGTCGATATCGCCGGTAATAGTCGCGCCGACAACACACCTTATAAGATCGTCGGGCCGCTGAGTTCAATCAGTGGAGATGTGGCTGGCAACAGTCCCCGATATCCCGCTGGCGGCTATATCGCCAACATCGACATTACGGCGTCCATCCCTGGCATTCCGCAGAACAAGCAGACATCGCGTCAGTTCTCGCTCGGTCTCGGTGTGCCGCCGAACTTCAAGATGCGCGTCGAAGAGTCGACTCTCGACATCGGCAAGGTCCCACATAGTCACGGCTACAGCCCGCTCGATGGCGCAGGCTCTTATGTGAACCCGTTCGCTCCAACCGGACTCGGACCGTATCAGAACGCGAACTCGCCGTGGAACGATGAGAATCAGATCGGGGACTTCTTCCGACCGTTTACACTGATCAGCGAAAGCAACGTCAATCTCGTCGATCTGCGTATCGCCAAACTGTCTGGCGTACACAACTCGAATGTGGCTGCGAACACAATCATCACACCGGATTCGCTTTCGGCGAACCCGGACCTGACGAAGATCGTTGCGGCAACGCGACTTTCGAGCGATACTGTCAACAGCCTGCTGTCGCCGCCGCTGCCCGGAATACCCTTCGGTGTCCAGGCGAACAAACTCGGCAATATCGGCATCATCTCGTCGTTCGATCATGGCAACACGTTCGCAGACAAAACGGTAATCAGCGAGCGCAACCTGTATCCGATCAATAATGTCACCATGCAAGGAACGTACGTTCAGCAGGCGACCAATCTGGCGACTGCCGGTCTGCTGCAGAGCGCATGGGCGTCGGGTTTCCAGGACTTCCCGACGCTGCATAAACCACGCGCTGGCGCTTCCCAGGGAACCATTGCGACGGTCCCGGATGTTCCGCCAGACTTTAGCGCAGGTTCGAGCGGCGCTTTCACGCCAGGCACGCCGAAAATCAGCATCGGGATACCGCTCGGTACGCCGGTCGGCACCTACAGCGGTAAAATCTTCCCCTACGAAGACACGCTGCCGGTGCAGTGGCGTGAATGGCTGAACACGAGCCTAGGCGGCGTCTATGGAAATGGGTTCGGGGAGCATGATAATATCCTGAATACCAACCTCGCAGGCGTTCCCACCGAGCCGCTGGCTGAGCCGACATTCACGCTGCGCGTCAATGTAACCGAATCGAAACTGACGGGCTTCACGCCGCAGAATAAAATCTACGGACAGGTCGATGCAGTCAATGGTCTCGGCAACGTCGGGCTGAACGTACTGCCCGCCGCGCTGATGCTGCATACGGACAATCCAGTAGGAGCGATCCCTAACACTCCGATGACTGCACTCGGTCTCTACTTCGCGACCAACCGCCAGCCCAACGGCAGTCCTTATTTGCTCGGCTCTGGAACTCCGAAGACCGATGCGCCCTGGAGTCTCGCCTATACGTTCCTTTCGACGCCGTACGCGGTTCTGGGGAACGCGGTGCGCTCCGATGCGAACTTCGGCGTGCCGAATAAAAACCAGTGGTGGCTCGATCCGACCTTCTATCCCGGCTACGATGCGACACTGCAGCCAGCGAACTTCGCTGCCCTGTTCCCGTCGCTGCCCGGCACTGCGGTGGCGAGTACGGTACGCTATGCGAGCCCGGCGGTCGCGCCAGCCAACCATGTCGATGTCAACGGCAACGTACTAGTCACCGATACCGAAGCCTGGCTCTTCTTCCAGGGCATCGTTGACAAGACGACGGCGGGCGTCAATGGTCCGGGCGCCCAGGTCACCGAGAGCCGTACGTTCTATACCAGACTGGAAAATGGTGCGCCGGTGGGTGGGCCGCTCTCCTTCCAGAATGACGCATCACAGCCGAAGTACGCACCTAAGCCGCTGCTGGTCAAGTGGGACTCGAACAACCAGCGATTCCTGTACAACTTCTGGTATACGGGTGATCAGTCACGCACATCGATCTACTATAACGCCAACACGGACGCAGCCCTTGCGTCGACTGGCTGGAACGCCAGCGCGACTCAGACCGGGGACGTGAAACTGACGACCCCGCCCGCGCTGACCTGGATGAGCGACCCGGTTCCGGTCTACCGCTCGGTCTATGATCCGGTCACCGATAAGATCATCGACGCGATCGACGTTTCCTATACGGGAATGCTTAAGAATCGATCGACCGTCGAAGTGCTGCTGAGCAGATACCGCATCGTCCGCGCGCCGGAGACCGATCCGGTGACGGGCGCGAACCGGAAGGTCGGCGAACTGGTGCTCGTTCCGTTGCCCACCGTCTATCAAGAGACACTGTCTCGCGTTGGTACGACCAACGTCTATGAGGCACGCGATGCAGGCTGGGTACTGCCATCGGATCCGAAAGACGATCCGAGCCAATCGGTTCAGGTCTTCATTCAGACGAAGGGATTTAATCCTACCCAGATCAATGGGTTCGTTCCGAACCGGACACAGCGTGCGCGATTCGACGGTGCTTCAGGTCTAGCCTACTTCGACTCGCTGTCCTCGGACGGAACGGGCAATGTGGTTGTCAATGGCGCGCAGCCGCTGTTCGGCGGTGGACAGATGGTCGTCGATGCACGGTCTGGCACAGTATCATTCCCGAATGTGCCGCCGGGTCGCAACGACATCGTCACTGTCTCGTACACGCCGTTTGTGATGCGGCTCAATGCCTCACGAGACGAGAGCAACCTCGACCGTCTGCTGACGGGGAACGGTCTCAAAAATACCGCTCCGGCGCTCTATCCGCGTAACCTGACCAACGCGGCGGGCAAGAACACAGTGCCGATCGTAGTCTTCGACCGAGCACCCAACTCGCGTGTTCAGTTCGTCTCGCCGCAGGTGGTTTTCGCCAATGGCACCACCACAGCGCCGACGATCGACCGAATGTGGGTGCTTTACAACAAGACCGATACGAGCGGCGCGGTCAAATCGGCGATCTATCTGAAGTCGATGCGACTGGCGGCACGACTGCCATATCCGGTTGCGCTGAACGCTGCGAATGCGAATGGTATTCAGACTTTCACCGGTCTGACAGTCAGCCCGACAGCCGGACCATACGAAGTCGACTGGGCACGTGGACGCATCTACTTCACCGAAAAGGACGAAGGCAGACTCGTTACGATCAGCTACACCTACTATGATCCTGCAACCAATCAGACAGGCACGTCAGGCAACCTGACCTACCGCATTGCCTGGAACGACGAGATCAGCGCGACAGGGCAGCCCGCGCCCGGTCAGCCACTCGATCAGACGACCCCCGAGATGATTCTGCCGACCGATTCGGCGGTGAACGAGGGACAGGTAATGGCGTTCAAGGATCCATTCGTGGACAAACTGTGGGTGTTCTGGGCAAGTACGCGCTCCGGCACAACCGACCTGTTCTACGAGACGATCTCGCCGCAGCTCTACCCGCGCGTCAGTAATCAGCGGTGATTCTGAGGTGAACGGCACATAGTTCGCGCCCCCTCTGCACAAGAATGTACTCACATTCTTGTGCAGAGGGGGCTTTTTTGCCCGGGCTTTTTAGCCTGATTTTCTTGCCCTGACCCTCTTTCCACTCTCTGCTGCCTTCTTAACAAGATGAGGGTGAAGAAAGGACGCATTTGTAGGGGCGCTGCTTGCCGCGCCCTTTTGGCGTAGCTTCCCTTCGGGAAGGTACACATGTACGGGCCGGTATAAACCAACATTCTTATAGACAAACACTTTCCGAGGAGCGCTCGATGTCCCCATCAAGCTCACTGACTACAGACGAGGAAAATAGCCGACGATACGATGCGATCGTGATCGGCGCGGGACATAACGGGCTGATCTGCGCTGCCTATCTTGCGCGGGCTGGGAAGCGCGTACTCGTGCTCGAGCGACGCGAGATCGTCGGGGGCGCCTGTGTGACCGAGGAGATGTGGGAAGGGTACCGCGTATCGACTGCTGCCTATCTGTGCAGCTTGCTGCTGCCGGAAATCGTCGCCGATTTGAAACTCGCTGACTATGGTTTCGACGTCTACCGACGCGAAACATCGGGCTTTGCGCCGTTCCCCGATGGCTCTTCGACGCTTATTTTCCCTGATGCCGGACGAACCCGTCAGTCACTGACAGAATTCTGCGCCGAAACACCTGCCGACGTGGATGCCTATTTCAAGCTGGAAGCCGATATCGAAGCGGCGGCAGAGGTGCTGGATGTCTGGATGACGAGCACGCCGCCGTCATCGACCGAGCTGGAGGCGGCATTCTCAGCGGCTGGGATCGCGCACCTTTACCACCCATTTTTATCAGGCAGTGTGCGCGAACTGCTCGATGCGCGGTTTACCGACTCGCGACTGAAAGCGATCCTTGCAACCGATGGCTTGATCGGAACCTACGGCGGGCCATCGACTCCGGGAACCGCCTACGTTTTCCTTCACCACTATCTCGGCAGGATACTGGGTTCGCGCGGCGCATGGGGTTATGTGCGCGGCGGCATGGGACGCATTACCGAGGCGCTGGCGCAAGTAGTGCGAGTATACGGCGGTGCGATACGCGTCGCAAGCCCGGTCGAACAACTGCTGTTTTCGGGAACGCGGGCTGAATCGGCCACTGCGGAAGTCGTTTGCGGTGTGCGATTAGAAAATGGTGAGGAGATTTATGCGGAGGTGGTGCTGTCGAACGCCGATCCGCATCGCACCTTCGTGCAGCTCATGCACGACAAAAGATCACTTGCTGGTGGTCAAAAATCGAATGGTAAATCTGACGGAAAATCCATCGAAAGCAGTGGAAACCTGAATGGAACAGGCGGTGGTTGGGGAAGAGGGAGCGGCATCGAAACGCTCAAGACTCAGGGTGGGGCGTCGGCGAAAATCAATCTTGCGGTCACGGAACTGCCACAGTTCATCTGTCTGCCCCGACATTCCGACATCGCACAGCCCGGCGTAGAACACTTTGGAACGATACATCTCTGTCCCGACATCGACTTTCTCGAACGTGCCTGGGAGGAAGCTTCGCGGGGCTATCCGTCCACAGAGCCGATGATTGAAATGTATCTGCAGACTGCGACCGATCCTTCTCTTGCTCCGCCTGGTCGGCATATTCTTTCGCTATTCGTGCAGTACTTCCCTTACAATCTCGCGCCCGGTCTCGACCTCGACACCGAACGCGAACGGTTCGCAGATCGCATAATTGCGATCATTGGGCGGTATGCGCCCAATGTGCCGGGAAGCATTTTGCATCGGCAGATACTGACCCCGCGCGACCTCGAAGACCGTTTCGGCTTGACGGGCGGTCATATCTTTCATGGCGATCTGCTGCCGCCGAATCTATGGAAAACGCGCCCCGACGCTGGATTTCATGGCGCACGAACACCTTATTCCGGTCTCTATCTCTGCGGTTCGGGCGCGCATCCCGGCGGCTGTGTTTACGGCGCGCCGGGTTACAATGCGGCTCAGGCGGTGTTAGCGGACACGGGAGCACGTAACCAAAATTCCATTTGATAGCGAAAGCTTTCCGGAGGTCGTTGTCGTTCTCTGGCAACCCAAACGCAGCCGATGTGGTACTTGAGGACAGGCGTAGCAAGTTTGTAAGCGGTCAGGTAACTATTCCCTCCCAACCCCTCCCCTGAAGCTTCGGGAAGAGGGGGAGGCAATGCAGATATTATGCCTGTAAGTACGAAACGGAAGACAGGGTGAATAGTTACGAGGACATAGTGTTTTCAGTGACTCCCTACAAAGAGGCAATTAGCAGGCGAAGGCGAGCTACTGACTGTTCCAGTCCCTGCTGTGCGAGGATGTCAAGCATCTCTTCGACAGTCTTCGCAGGGTTTTTCAGGTCGAGGCGTTGCTGCCGTATCGTCGCGCAGATGAGTTGCGCCTCGAGGTCGAGAAGATGTAGGACAAACATATCTGGGTGCCGAACTTCGATATTGTAGGGAGAAAGCACAGAGGCAGGAAAGTCTTTAAGGTTGAACGTTACGATTATGTCCGCCCTACAATGGATAGCCGCTGCTACAATATGACGGTCGTTGGCGTCAGGCAACTCGATATTCGGGATCAGATCTTTATAATCCGTAACCAGACTGTCCAGTATATGCTCGTTCATCAAATCTCTGGTGCGTTCGAGCCGCACACGCGACAGGTCGGGACGGTTCTCAAGAACACTACGGATCCACTCCTCATGGATTGTATCTGTCCACCGCGCTCGAAAAAGCGCTGTACCACCCAGGCGGACCAAGAGATCGCGCAGGGGAGCCGGGTAGAGAACACAAGCGTCATACAGGGCGGTAAACGCTGCCACCTCAGTAGCCCATATCGAGTTCTTGAGCCTCTTCAGTCATTCGACGCATAGCCTCTGCGCGAGCGGTATCTGCCTTTTCCTTGAATGTCATCAAATCCTTGAAGAGTATCCGGCGGTGACTTCCAAGCCGCTGATACGGCATCTTTCCAGCTTCTAATAAGTTGACAAAGAAGGGACGAGACACGTTCAGAATGTCAGCAGCCTCCTGCGTGGTGAGCATCGCATTGGTTGGGATGAGCGTGACCGCATTGCCCTTCGCCATCTCTTTCAGTATCTCGTTTAGCAATCGCAGTGCCGTTGCCGGAAGCGTGAACGCCGTTGGTGGCGCGTCTTCATCCAGAAACTGCAATCGTATCTCATGCGGTAACGCACTCACGAGTTCCAGAAACTGGCTCGACTCAACCGCCAGTCGTCTGTCGTTCTCTGTAGGTGTTATAGTTCGATCTAACAGGGGAGTCACAGACAATTCTCCAATCGCGTTCGTGATTATGAAAAGTCACACCGATGTTTTATTATGCCGCAAAATCGAAAAATTCGCAACAATCAAAAAAAACGCTTCACCTAAAGCAGGCAATCTAGAGTTGGAAATGCCGAGTCTCAGGCGGTGTTAGCGGACACGGCGGCGCGGGCGGCAGCGCGCACCCACAAATCGGGGTCATAACGAAGCTGGCGGATCGTGGCGCGGATTTCCTTGTGAAAGCTATCCTGATGATACCACTCGACCTGCAAACGGTCGATCGAAAGTATTTTTAGTTCGCGCGTTCCCGCGCGTGCCAGATAGATTAGTTCGCGGACTTGAAGTTCCGTCGGCGCATGTTCGAAGTCGAGCAGGAAGCGTGAAGCGGAAGGCGTCAGATGAAAGTCGCGCAATACGATTTCGCTCAGCAGCAAGAAGACCTCATGGATATCGTCTTCTAGAGTATATTCGTTCAGCATCGCGGCGGCGTAGCGCAACCGGTTGGAGGCAAAATCGCGCTTTTCGCCCGCCAACTCCATAAAGAACTCTGCGGCTAGTTCGCGCAGAGGTATGTCGATTTCGGTAGGACTGAAAATACGTTTTGGATAGGCAGCCCGGAAAGTGACCCAACGGCGAAGCGCGCGGCGTACGTGCTCACTTTGGACGCCTTTTGTCGCTTTCTGCAGGAGCAGCGCGTGGGAGTACGAAACCGATTCCGCACTGACTGAGAGGTCCGCAACCGGGAATTCGTTAAACGCAGTCGGTGCGCCTGTGTGGTCAGTAACTACTGTATCCGGTGTGAAAAATATCTGACGGAGAACAGTTGGCTCCTCTTCCTGCTGAGCAGAACCCTTATTTTTCAGGATTGGCAACTCCACTGCTTCCTCAGCTTCGGGGTCGGTGAGTGGCGGTAATGTACTGCCGGAGAAAGCAAATAAAGGCACCCCTCCGCTTCGTGACACCTGCGCCAGCCAACGCGCGCATTCGTCCCGCTGATCGGGCACTGGCACGAGTTCTGCCGCGATTCCGAACGCTCTCAATCCCGGTATGAGCCAGTGAAATATGTCGGCATAGGAAACAATATCGTCTGTAGTGCGAACAGCGCCTCCACACATGCCCTGCAGCATCGCTCTGGAAACGGCGTCTGGCAGCAGCATTCTCTGACTTAATGCCTCCCACACGGAAACGAAATCGCCCGCATCTTCCGACATTTCAGTCAGCCGACCAAGAGTGCGATTTGCATTTCTCCGTCCTCCGTCTGGCATATTTGTATTCCTGATCCGCGGATAGGATCCGGGGCGGTAGAACGGTCGATGGATCGAAGGTGCGACCCAATCTATTCGACCGATAAATTCAACCGATCAATTTGACAAAGGAAAGCTATTCCACTTCTCGAAGCCGAATGTGCAGCCCGGCATTCTCACGCGCTTCAGAGGAACCACTCGATTCTGCGCCGATTATATCAGTTCCAGTGCATAAACGCAAAGAATCTCAGGCGGAAAATGTCCGCTCACCTCCGTGAAGTGTGGGACCGATCGACACAGTTGAGGTACGAATTAATCTTCTGGAAACTTTTGATAGACCGGTGGGCAGATTTCGGCTATAATGAGTACTCTGCACTCTGCTTCAATGCGCGATGCCCCCGAAGGTGTCCCGACACATATCCAAACGCACCAAAAACCCAATGCATTAATTCACGCTGCCGTATCCTATGGCTTATCGCAGCTTCACGCCATTCTATCGCTAAATGGAGATCGAGGAACCGAAATGCTCTGCAAATCTTGTGGCATGGAAAGCACGACGACCGACATCTGCAGTTTCTGCGGGCAGCCGCTCAAGACGCCGCTGCCAATCCAAAATCAGACTGTCGAAGCTCGCATGACTGTCGACAGCACTGAAGCAGTCGAAAGCAGTCAGGCGATCGAGGTGCCGGCAACAGTTGGAACAGAGACTCCGCCATCGTCGAAAACAGAAGTGATCGATCTATCTGCGCCCGCTCTGCCGACCACACTCGCAGATGCCTCGAGTGCTTCTTCTCCTGCTACGGGGACGTTGGCAAGTCCGAAATCGCCTTTTTCTACCGGATCACCAGCAATCCGGCGTCCTGCTCCGCCAGTGCCGCCCGGCAAGGGAAGCGGTCGTCTTCCGGCGCCGCCAGCGCCGGTCTCCGCCCGCAAGCCCGCCGCGCTCGATTTCCTCAACACACGAAAGAATCCTGCGGTAATCCCTGAGGTCGATACAACCCAGACGACAGTTCCCGGGCTGAATGCGCCGCGCTCGGAGATCGCTAACGCCTCGCCGATGTCAGCAACCGACACTGCCGTCGCCAGAGGTATCGCCGATCTCACGGCCGACGCGACCATCACGTACGATAACCCTGCAACGCCGGTCAGTCCCGTGACGGCAGCGCCTGCTTCCCCGGTCGTAGCCGTAAGCGGAGCTGAGACCGTGGACGCGAAACCACTGGAGGCAAAGCCTCGCGCGACCGGACAGGACACGACTAAAAAAGACGCCAGTAAAGGCGAAGTCATATTGGTTCAGGAGGGGTTCTCGCCAGTAATGCTGCTCGGTCGCTATCTGGCGGCTTTCCTCGTAATCTTAATGATAGGCGGCGCGCTTGCCTACCTCGGAAAGCAGTATTATGTCGTCCCTTTGCTGCTGGTTCAGTTTTTTGGAGGGCTCCTGCTTCCTGTAATGCGCGTCGTCGCCTGGGCGGAGGAAGACTCCGACGATGTAGGCTGGTTCCTTGCGCTCACGCTGATGTTCGGCCCGATGATCGCGCTGGCCGCGTATGCCATTGTGGGCGTCATGCGCCAGTCTCTGAACCCTGCGGTGCTGCTCTGCCTGGTGATCGCTCTGCTGACACGCATTACGATGGAATCGGCGGCAGGACACTTTCATATTTCAGAGCTGTCTACACTCGGCTTGATCAAGACGGGGCTGGGGATGGATCTGATCAAACTGCTGCTGCTCAACTGGTCGGGATTCCTCGCCCTGGCAGGCTGGTATTCTGCTAGCGTCTTTCACAAATTAGACGAGTAGGTCTCAAAAAACCAGTCATCCCACGAGCCTGCTCACTGCTTTTCCTGCGGAATAATGTGTACAGTGAGCAGGATTGGTCGCCCATTTGCGACGGCCCCGGCAATATAATGGGGAATATAAGCAGGCAGCAGAGGAGATATGAATGACAGGTTCGGAACTATTGCCATTGACCGAAGAGGCGTCGGACAAACCTATGCTCAATACGATCGATTGTCGATTTACGAAGCCGGACGTCACGCGCCACAATCGGCTGTCACGCTTACTCGATCGAGTGATCGTTTTGATGATGGTCGTGATTTTGTTAACGCTGAGCTTTCCTGCGTGTGTTGGTATGCTGGGACAGGAGACATCCTCCGCTGAAGCGCCCCATAACCGGGCACATTTCACGCCACACACCGGCACACATACTGGTCGTCAGGCGATCTACTCGGCCTGACATGCGTTCTCTCTGCTTGAAATGCAGTGCTTTCGTAGGACATTCTACAACCCTGGCGCATATCCTTATCCACTGATGGATAAGGCAGTATAGGCTCCAACTCAAATCCTTTCGAGACTCTTCGGATATTTTTCTTGACAACGCCTGCGACCTATGCTATATTATGGGTACGCAGGCTGTTGTTTTTGCCATGTCACTGCGTTCGTGGGCGAGTGGCGAAATTGGCAGACGCGCTGGATTTAGGTTCCAGTGCCGCAAGGCATAGGGGTTCAAATCCCCTCTTGCCCACTAATTTCTATCGTAACGGTTCGATGAATCGGACACGCCGTGAAGAAGTGAATAGACTGCGGGAGTAGCTCAGTGGTAGAGCGCTACCTTGCCAAGGTAGATGTCGCGAGTTCGAATCTCGTCTCCCGCTTGTTTCGGAAATATATACCGTGTCTTTTACGAAGCCTGTTGCCCTCAACCGAGTGTTGATCTGCAGCAGGCTTTTTAGATTCGACGTATATCGTGCCGTTCCGCCGCTCCTTCTTCGTGGTTATCAGAAAATACGTTCCGGGCTTCGTCCGCACAAAAAGGTGTACAGTTTTAGACAGTTATTACCCACTCGTATCAGATGCGAAATCGAGGTAGGAGATATATCAAAGAGCAGAAGCAATTGTTATTCGCTGCCCGGTGCGCGCCGATTCTAGCCCTGCGAGCAAAATTTCCGTGATATGACGTCCCGTGCGGGCATTGCTGAACTCCGGCGGCTTTCCCTCCCAAATGCAGCGCACCCATTCCTGATGCGCGTTCTCGGCGGGATAATCGGTGAGCTCGACGGCATGCGGGATTGCAGGCGTGTCTTCTCGTGTGTAACTGCCCGGCTCCCAGCGCGTGAGTAGGGCGCCGTTACTGCCCGGAGCGCACAATTTGCCTCGCGTGCCATGTACGCTGAGTTGCCAGGTGCGCGCAGGGTCGCACCATCCGGTCTCGGCCGTCCCAAGCGCTCCGCTCGCAAACTCCAGCAGAAGCGTAGCGGTATCCTCGAGAGTCGTCGGCTTGTCGCGTGTTGCGGTCTGCCCGATCACGCTCCGTACCGAACCCATAACGGCAACGAGTGCAGCGATGGCATAGACGCCCATATCGAACAGTGCGCCGACCGCCGCCTCTCCCTCCTCGAAAAACCAGAGATCGTTGTCGGAAGTATCCATCCTATTCTGCTCGGTATCCTGGGTGTCGCCTTCGCCAAAATGATCGCGAATCTCCGCATAGTACACCTCCGGTCCACCATGACTGACACGGCAGTACGCACCGGATAGTTTCCCGATCGCGCCCTCAATCACGAGTCGATGGCAGGCAGCGACTTCCCGCGTGACCTGCGGCAGACAGTAAACGATTCGATCCGTCCGTTCTGCGGCGGCAACGAATGCGTCCGCCTCAGCCAAATTGGCACAGAGCGGTTTCTGCATCAGCAGATGCTTGCCAGTCGCCAACACTTTCAGCCCAATGGGCACATGCAGCGGGTGTGGCAGCGCGACGATGATCGCATCCAGGGCGTCGTCTGCGAGCAGATCGGCGTAATCGGTCGTCCAGTGCGGCACGTCATACTGCTCTGCCAGCAGGCGAAGACGGTGTGGCTTGCGCCCGGCAAGATGGGTAACGCGAACTCCGGGTATCGTCACCAGTTCCGGCAGATGAAGCTTCTGAGCGATACCACCCGCACCGATAATTCCTACGTTCACAGTTTACGATCCTCTCGGTCCAAACTCCAATCCTTACTCCGACTCATAAGCGATGGCAAACCATCGCCGAACCGAGATTCCGCTCAATTTCCATAGTTACATATACCTGATTTCAGGTCGAAGGCGAATATACAGCAGATTTTTGATATACTGCCTGATTTTGGCACAAATTGTGCATTAATGTTTAATGACTTTGTGAGCATAAGACCGCTGCCCAATTCCTCGTTTGTCAGCGCAGTCGGCGGTACAGACCGCGTTAACCATCATACTCATTCTGCCCACGCAATCGAAGGAGCAACACAACTCATGGTTCGACACCTTTCCCTCTCCCTGCTGGCTGTTGGCATAGTGGCAGCTTTTGCGTTGCCCGCCTCCGCCCAGATCATCAATGGTGGTTTTGAAACGGGTGACCTTACAGGCTGGATGACTGCATCCCACACCGATGGTTTCCAGGACAAAAGCTCAACGCATCAGTACAGCACGATCGCTACCGGCTTCTCCACCGGAACATCGGCCTCACACTCCAACGAGGTCTTGAGCAGCCTGGGCAGCGATGTTTTCCCCACCGAAGGTTTCTATTTCGCATCGTTATCCAACCAGTTCGACATCACCGCTACGAAGATTACGCAGAGCTTTGTAGTTCCCACTGCCGCGTCGAAACTCACTTTTGATTCGCGCTTCCTCAGCAATGAGGGTGTCACATCGCCATACGACTTCGGCGGAGTCGCGCTGCTCAATGGGTCGACCGTTGTGGCGCAATTCAATTTCGATAACTCGGGCGATGCCGATCTACATTCTACAGAGACTCCTGCTGGTGGTTTCCAGGACAGTACGCCCTGGACGAGCCATACCTTCGACATCACCGGACTGGACGGCAACACCCTGACGCTGGCAGCCTATGTGTCCAATGTCGCGGATACGAAAGTCGAGTCGCGTTTACTGCTCGACAACGTCCATTTCGGCGGCGCGGCTACTCCAGAACCCGGCACTTTTGCACTGCTGATCGCGGGCGGTTTAAGTTGCGGTGGATTGCTGCTCCGCCGACGCGCTCGCAAATAAGTGTTCCCATCGCAAGGCACTTCCTTAAGCCCCCGTCCTCCACAGGACGGGGGCTTATTTATCTCCATCGCTTCCAGACTGACGCTTTAGCTGCCCGGCAGAGCAGTCCGTCGACCTTAATGGAAATTATCAAGCAGTAGTCCCTGCCCTGCTCTGCGAACAAGCTAACTTGCGAAATGGAGATGTTCGATAGACATGGAATTATGACATGACCGACCCGATTTTCGTCTCGCCATTCGGCGAACCTCTGCCCGAAGCCAGTCTAACAATCGAGTCGTGAGCGACTTGTCCCTACTGACACCCGAAGCCGATTGCGGTGGGTAGTCCAACTCCCGATATCCCGCATTCCGATCGTACCCGCCCAAGCTGAAGTAGCGTCCGCAGACCGGGCAGGATATTTGTATCCTCGCCCGGAACCTACTGCCGAGTTGTGGCAGATGCAATTGCGTCTGCCTGCGAAACGTCTCAATACCGCGAAAGTAGGGAGAACCGGGCAGATGGATGATGATCTGAATACGTTGAAACAGGTCCCTCTGCTGCGATCACTTTCGGAAAGCGAACTCGCCGCGCTTGCCCCTCGAATGCGGTTCGTAGAGATAGAAGCTGGTGAGATAATCTTCGAACAGGGAGCACAGGGAGACACGCTGTATTTCATTCGGAAGGGGCGCGTACAGTTTACCTTTCGACATGATACCGGGCACACAGACACTTTTGAGGAGAGCGGACCCGGTCACTTTTTCGGCGAGGTCGCGGTCTTCACGGTGGATGGCGTACGAACAGCAACCGCCAAAGTGGTCGACACGTTGGAGGCTTACACGCTCGACCGTAGGGAACTGAAGGAGTTTCTGCGTGACCATCCGGACGCAGCGCTGCATTTACTGTCTGGCATGGCGGAGCGGCTGCGACGCTCGGGGAGGCAGTTACAGCAGGCTCCGGTACGCAATGTCAATGCGATCATCGCGGAGACATTGACGGCGCGCGACCGTGTAGCACAGGGGTTGGCACGGTTCTTCGGCAGCCCATCGTTCCTGATTCTCCATGCCGTCGTTTACTCCTACTGGATCGTGGTCAACAGACAGAAGGACGGTCATACATTCGACCCTTATCCTTATGCCTTGCTGGCGTTGATCGCTGCCATCGAAGCGCTTGCCTTCTCCTGCTTCGTGCTGATGAACCAGTATCGGGAAGATGGCGAGGCGGCAAAGCGCAACGACGTTGAGTTCCAGATCAACACCGAAACCAGACAGGCAATCAGCTATCTCCACGAGCGCCTGGATGATTTGGGCAGGGAACTCGTGACGCGACTGCCGGAGCCAGGGGAACCCCATCATGCCGACAACGCTCCCAAACACTAAACATGTGACTATCCGATTCACCGACATCGTGATTGGCGACAAAGTGATTCTCTCGCCTGCGAAACTATCCGACTGGACTTCTGTATGAAAGCGAGCCCGTACAGGGCGGCTTCACGACACGTGTCCTATACAAATATCTATCACGAAGAGCAGCGCAAATTGCCTGAGTACGCGGGGCATCGGTAGAATATAGCCGCTAAAATGCACCACTTCCCAACCACTCTTTCGTAAGGAGGGGGAGATTGGGAAGAGGGCGCAGCAAGCGACGCCCCTACGAATACTCGGAAGCTCGACCTTTTGCAGTCGCTAAAATACCTCAGATTGGATTGCACGATGCTGTCTGAAACCGAAAATACTGCCGAAACCGACCTGTATGCCGTACAGACCAAAGCCACCGGACCGATCGGGGAACTGCCGCTGACGGCGGAGATGCTGCTCGAACGACCGTCTGGTGACATCTTCGCGCTCTCGCAGAACGCGGGCATGGGCTGGAACCCGAAACATCTCAACCGGCGCGAGTTCCTGATCCTCAGCACGCAGGGCGGCATTCGCGCGCCCGATGGCACGCCAATCGCGCTGGGCTATCATACGGGACACTGGGAAGTCGGCCTGCTGATGCAGGCGGCGGCGGAGACGTTCACGGCACGTGGCTGCATTCCTTTTGCCGCCTTCTGCTCCGATCCGTGTGACGGTCGCTCGCAGGGCACGACGGGCATGATGGACTCGCTGCCCTATCGCCACGATGCCGCGCTCGTGTTTCGTCGCCTGATACGCTCGCT
>JBBQPY010000059.1:0-26635 GCA_038216735.1 Chthonomonadales bacterium | reverse complement strand
GTTTCAGGAACTCCTGCTTACCGAGCTGCTGTCCGCCGCCTGCCTGCGCGACCGCGCCGGAGAGCGCATCTCTTGTGCCTGCGGCACGTGTGGTATGTGAAGAATTGTTAGCTGGTATTTGCATTGTGGATTCTCCTCTATATTGATCAGGGCATCGGTATGCAGCCCACGAGAATGAGATTTACGATTCCGAACTGGTACTTCAGTCCGAGGTCTGTGGCCAATTTCAGAAAGTGACTTCCGTCCGTTCAGGCAATCAATTCAGTAATCGATTCAATCAATCGATTGACTCAGTTAATTCAGGCACGGAAATCAAGACGTGACTCTGATGCGAGCTCGGCTGCAGCACGACCTACAGGCGACGGCATGAGCGTTTCCGTCACGGGCGAACCAAAGGTCGAACCGGAACTGCGCCGCGAGCCAGTTCCGAATTCCAATGGCTGTGTCCAGTCGCGTGCGCCCGAGAAAGCATTTCGGGCATCCGGATTCGACTGCTGACCGACCGTGACTTCTAATTTGCCGAGGTGCAGACCCCGTGACTCCAAAGTGCCGCGAAGGTGCTCTTTCGCGCCTTCGAGCACCTGCTGTACCTGGCTCGACTCGACGGCGATACGCGCGGTTACCCCGTCCGTATGAGCGGAGATCGTCATGCGCACCGAACCGAGTCGGTCCGGCGTGAGATGCAGTGTGACCTCGCCGCGATCGTTTGCACCCTGGAGACGCATGGTTTCGAGGTGGCGTACCACCTGCGAGACGATATGGGCACGATCGAGTTGAGTGCCTGCGTTCGCGGAGCCGCTGGCTGTGCCAGCAGTAACGCTTCCCACATCGGGCGAGGGTGTGCCGGTAACGGCATTTCCGATGGCTCGACTCGCTTCCGCGTTGGCTTGCTGCGGTGTCCCCTGCTGCGCACCAGAGCCACTGCTATTCGCTTCGGCGTCAGTTTCAGTGTCGGCTCGCTGCATCCCTTGAACCGCCTCAGCGTTCGGAGCGAATGTCGATTTGCCCGAAGCGTGTCCCAAAATCGCGGTGCTTTCCGTCGCCGAATTTTCTGCATTTCCCGAAGCAATCGTGCCGCTTTTGACGGCGAGGCGAAGCGCGTTCGGATCAGGTACGAGTGCAGCTGCAGCCTCGAGCGTCAGGTGCGTCGTACTGATGCCATCCGCTGTTTCGGGCGCTATAATCGCAATCAGGGAAGCTGCGACAGTCGCGTTATTCTCTATGTTCGGCGTTCCCGAAACGGGCGGCTGCGTCGCTGTCGGAGTTGTCTGCTTCAGCGTCAGCATCCGATCGATACCATTGAGATGCTGGGCAGAAAGGGCTGACGCCGCAGAACTATCTGGAGCGATTTCAGTGCCAGAATGCGTCAGAACCGATTCCGTGCGCGAAGTAGGAGTTGCTGCTGCAGACTGTGTCTTCGCCGTTATCGAGGCTGTCGTCGATGTCGTTACAGGAACGGCAGTCGGTTTGCTTTCCGATAGATTGCTTGCTAGTGTATTGCTCCCGATGGGCTGGGAAACTGCGTCGGCCGTTGCCTTCGGATCTGTAGCAGGCGGACTAGATACAGATATATCAGCAGATGAAGCGATTTTAGGGGTAAGGATTTGCGTGGGCTTTGTCGCGTTGTCTGTTCCCTGAGCGGAGTTGATGCCCGCTTTAGAGTCCACAGGAGCGAGAGGGTTTTTCGGGGTCGAAACTGATGTACCAGAAGCTGCCGCCGTCGATTGAGTCGCAACGACTACTGGCTGATTCGACAAAACGGGAGCGCCGATCGTCTGCTTTGTACTGGCGGAGAGAATCGTCGCCTCAGACTTCGTCGGATCGCCAATGGGTTCGATTGCGATTGCGCTGGTCTGCGCATTTGCAGTGTTCGGTTGAGGTGTCGGCATCCCTGAAATGGCAGTTGCCGGGTTTGCAGGAAGGGTTGTAGAAAGAGCGGTCGCATTCGATCCGGCAGTCAGTTGAATGCCAGTGATTGTCTGCAGTTCACTTAGACTTCCATTCGTTGCAAGGAGTCGATTTGCGATCGCTGCGTCTGCTGCAGTCTGGGGTGTCGTGGGCGCGATTGTATCCGGAACGAACAGTGCCGGTATGGCTTCCGACTTTCGACCACCCTTTGTGTGCAGTTTTTTACGGGCGGTCTGATGCTTAGCGTCGTTGTCGTCTCCGGCATCGGGGCTGTCATCACGCTCGTCTTTCGCAGTCTGGCGGGCAGCATTATCCGTCGTGGCAGTGTCATCTTCAGAAGTTTTGTCCGTCTGATTCGCGTCGGCAGCTGAGCGTGAATCCGGTCGATCGACACGCTCTGCGCGTGGTGATCGTGCTGGTTCCTGCTGTGACTGTGCGCGTTCGAGTCGCGAAGAAAACGAATTTGAAGACAAATTACTGTTTTCGTAGCCGGTTTCAGCCGTGTTCGATGCGCCGTAATTGCCACCGTTATCCGGAATTGAAGCGGGCAGAATCGGCTGTGGCAGGAAACCTGGGGGATTGACCATTGTGTTTTACCTCCTTTCCTATCGGGGTTCTATCCCTGCAAGTATCGGTATCCGTAGCGGCGTTCTGTACGTATTTTTGCGGGGTAGAGTCGGAACAGAGGGGTATCCAGGCTGCAGGCGGAGCAGGTTTTCGGCGGTCACAAGGTGAAATACAGATCGAAAGAGGAGCCTGTGAAACAGACAATTCCTTACTCCGCAGAGGTCAACATCAACATCGCCGCAAAACTCATTCGCGAAACTCATAGGAGCGCAGCGTTACCGAAATACGGTCGAGGAGACTGGAATTCGGTGGTCGGACAATTGCGTTTCGTACGTATATGTTACGGAATCGTCGCTCTCGGGCTGACCTCACTGCCATGTCTCGCTGCCGCACAGAAGACCACAAAATCGCCCGTCGGAATCTCTGATTCGAGCGCAGTCGATCCGCTCAGCGGAGTCGTGCACTCGCAGCGACTTTCATCGGGATTGCCGCTCGGTGGTATCGGAACCGGCTCATACGAACTGATGACCGATGGCACGCTTTCTCATGCGACGATCACCGGCAACAGGGAAAAGCCAACGGGCGATCTGCCCGGCTGCTTCGCGGCGATCTGGACACGAGCGGGCTCTCGTACCGATGCACGTGTTCTCGCGCTCAATAGCCACTATGGCCTGCCGACGACGGCGAGGCTGGACTTCGACGGGCTCTTCCCGCAGGCGCTGCTCGCCTACAATGATGCTGCGCTCCCGTTTCCTATTACGATCCGCGCCTTCTCGCCGATCGTCCCCCACTCTGTCAGTGACTCCTCCTATCCGGCAGTGATTTTTGTTGTGCGCCTGCAAAACCTTCTGCCGATACCCGCTGAAGTGAGCGTAGCCCTCTCCTGGGAAAGCAGCCTAGGGGTCGGCGGTACGAAGGCGACGGGCGCTTTTCACGACCGAACTGGCGCAAGTGCTGCGACGATTCCGAGCGGAGATGGATACTTCGGTGTGAAGTTCTCGGGCGCTCCGTCAAAGGCGAATGTCGTGACCAGGGACGACCAGACGCGCGCAAATGCAAATGGTGAAATGGAGTTACTCAGCCTGCCGCCGCGTCCGCAGGCAGTCGTTACGACCTCTGCGTGGAACGCGATTGACAGCAAACCGGACTGGTGGGCAGACTTCGCGAGCACAGGAAGAATCCCGGAGCGGCGCAATGCGTCGGGGATCGATGAGCCGGTACGCGGAGTGGAGGGCAAAACGCATCCGGCTGGTGTCGTAGCGGTAAGCCTGACGCTCAAACCCAATGACATAATCGAGGTGCCTTTCGCCGTCTCCTGGTATATGCCACACCACTATCTGACGTCCGGCGAGGATGCCGGGTACTACTATCAGCGTCTGTTTACAGGCGCCGACAGCGCGGGACGGCGTCTGCTGGAGGACTGGCGCAGCCTGCTCGGTCTGACGGAGGAGTGGCAGCAGCGGCTTACCTACTCGAACCTGCCGCGCTGGATGGTACGGCGATTTATTGCTTCCACCGTGCCGTTAACCACGAGTACGGAACACACACGGGACGGACGTTTCGCTTTGATTGGGACAGGCGGGCAGACACAGCAACACGAGGGAACGGATGCATTCATTTCATTTCCTGAGGCTCGCGCAACGGGTAGAAAAGCAGAGATTCGAGAAGCGAGCGCGGAAACGTCAGAGCAGGAACGGATTTCAATTGCGACCCGCCAGCATCTTGCGGCGTCCACAATGCTGCTGACGCTCTTTCCGCAACTGGCAGCGCAGGAACTCTCGCAGACGTCGGCGCCGTTGTCGGTGGGAGGCTACGCGTTTCCGCTCGGGTCACCGGATACGGCTCTGACGCTGGGACCACCGGTACCCGAGAAGCCGAAAACTCCCCTGCTCGCCAGCCTGTTCGATAAAAAATCTGCGAAGAAGCCCGTATTAAAGCCTGCCCTTGCGTTGCCTGTCGCGTATCCCGGCACAGCGAATCGTACCGAAGACACCGCTGTCTACCTGCTTGAAATGACACAATACCTGCTTTGGACTGGGGACACCGATTTTCTTACCGCACAGCTTCCGGCAGTACGAAACGCACTTTCTGCTCTGCGGGAAGCGGCAAACCCGGATGGGCTGCCAGCAAATGGCAACCTAGCCGTCAAAGCACTACCTCTATCAGTCGACGCGCTGCCTAAAACGGAAAACAAGCCGCCGGAAATGGTGACCAGAGCGGGTCTTCCCTCCCCTTCCCAGGTCACGCTCTATGCTGCCGCGCTGCGCGCCGGGTCGAAACTGGCGTCGACTGTCGGAGATAAAGCCCTTGCGGCCGATTGTGATGCCGCCGCGCGCCGCACGGAAACGGTGTTCGAGACCCGGTACTGGAACGGCGCGTTCTATGCGGAGTTCGGTTTCGCAACGACAGCGGGTTCGACAAACAAACTGGGCGCCGACGGCTTTTCGTCCGATGTATGTGCTGCCGACCAGCTGCTCGGAGTTTGGATCGGAAATCAACTCGATCTGCCGACCAGCCTACCCATGGCGCACCTTCTCAGCGCGCTCCATAGTTTGCAAACGCACAACGACGCGATAAACAAATTTCCTTCGGCGTCACCGCTTCGCATCCAAAATGACGGGGCATTGCCAGTAAAGAATGCTGGACTCGTCTCACTTTCGGCATCCATCCTAGGTGATGCAGCCGTCTCCTTCTGGCTCGATGAGCCGGAGACAGGCGCTGCGCTGCTAAAACGTCTGGATGGCGTTCGCAGTAATCTGCTTCGCGCTCCGTGGCAGTATCCCGACCAATTTCGAGTGGGCAGCGGCGGGACGGTCGAAACTCTCTCCGATGCCGGGCTGAGTGCAGGAGCCGACTGGAACCTCCTCTACGCACTCGAAGGATTCGCCTACGATGGCACGACACAACGCCTGACTCTTGCCCCAAACATCCCCGGCACCTGGCGCAGTCTCACGACGCCGATCTTTGCCCCGACGTTCTGGGGACGTCTGGAATTCACCCCGACGGCGCACGGCAGCCTGACAAATTTTCGCCTCGATCGAATGATTGGGTTACAGTCGACAGTTGCCTCAATTTCTTCCGCAAATCCACCTGCGAATCAGTCATCGAACTCTACGGCAAAAAGACACAGCCAGTCGGAACTGATACTGGCGTCAATTCGAGTGCTTGGTCCCCCGCTTCGCGCTGGACAGAAGAGTGTATCGGGGCTGCACTACGAAGCGCACGTCAGTCGCGGCACACGTGCACTCGGCGCGCGTACCGTTTTTGACGCTCTCGGCAACGCAACGATCACTTTCGATACGCCTGTCGTCCTCACCCCTGGTGACCGCCTCGAAATCGACATTCGCTAAAAAGTGCCCTCATCCCCGACTCCCTCTCCCTTCCAGTCGTAAGTTCCTTAGGGGGACAGGGAGTATATGCGGCCTCACAATTCCCCTTTCTTCTCCACTCGCAAGCTCGTTAAGAGAGGTTTGAAAATGCAAGGGAAATTTCTGTCGCCTCTCGCTTAAGCGGCGCGCGAACGCAGAGGTCAGGGGGCGAGGTTCCCCGTGTTATAAGACTGATTCTGCAACTTTAACGCCCGGAATGGTGTCTGTGCAGGGGAACAGATCGATGGATATCCGGAAAAGACAGAAAGACAGGCAGGACGGAAAATGACAGCGGCAGATGGCGCGGACACAATCAAAAGCAAAAACGTGACGCCAATTTATATCGATGGCAGCGTGGGTGAGGGCGGCGGGCAGATAATTCGGACGAGTGTTTCGCTGGCGGCGATCACAGGGCGTGCGCTCGAGATCACCAACATTCGAGCGGGGCGCAGCAAACCAGGCTTACAGGCGCAGCATCTTACGTCTGTTCTGTCGGCGGCAGCGCTCTGCGCCGCGACCGTCAATGGCGCGGAGATCGGATCGAAGTACCTGCGGTTCGTTCCCGGTGTGCCGACTACAAAGCGCGATTTCCATTTCGATGTTTCTGCGGCGCGGGGCGGAGGGTCGGCGGGTGCGACCGGACTCGTCGTGCAGACCCTGCTGATTCCGCTGGCACATCTGCAAAGCCGTGTCACGGTGAATGATGCAGCGCCCGAGGCAGGCAGACATAGGGAAGTGCACAGTGCATCCGCGACGGTTCTCGGTGGAACGCATGTGCCGATGGCCCCTACCGCCGACTACCTGGAGGCGGTCTATCTGCCTGCGCTGCAACGGCTCGGGCTGGAAACCACGCTTACAATCCCACGCGCTGGCTTCTTTCCTCGCGGCGGTGGCGAGGTCGAATTGACGCTCTCACGACCACAGATCGATAAGCCGCTCGATCTGGTGGAACGCGGTCGGCTGCTAAAAATCCGTGTGATTATCACGACCTCGGAACTGCCCGGACATGTCGCAGCACGCGGCAGGGACGCACTGCTGAAGACGCTGCGCGGTTACGGAGTGCCCATCGATGTCGATCTGCGTGATTTACCGGGCGGCGGTGCGGGGGCAGCGATTCTCATCGTCGCTGAGTGCGAGAACGGGTTGGGAGGCTGGACTGGTATTGGCGAGCGAGGCAAACCGATGGAGCGTGTCGCTGAAGGGGCGCTGCACGACTTCCAGAAATGGTTCGCGAGCACAGCCGCCATAGATGAGCATCTGTCGGATCAACTTGTGCTGCCGTGCGCCTTAATCGACGGCGAAAGCCGCTGGACGACGCCAACTGTCACGGAACATTTGCGTACCGTGCTGGCGATCGTCGAACGGTTTCTGCCGATCACCTATCGCATCGAAGAGCGTGCCGACGGCACAGGACTCGTCGTGCTTCAGGGAAGTCAGTCTCTGTTTGTCTGAACCTTGATTTACGTGACTATTGTGATTGAAGGCAGTGATTACCAGAACCCCGACAAACTTCCTCATCGGCACGTGGCGACTATTGTGACCGGATATCAGCCGAGAAGCGATCCTCTTGCAACTGGTAATCATCCTCATTCCCTACATCATTGAAATCAACGTTCAAACAAACACTCCACTCTCCCGAAGATTCGAGAGAGTGGAGCAAAGGCAGCACACGTCTTTAACCCGCGGAGGCGGGTTTTCGAGTTCCAGACCGGAGTTTCGACCCCGTGTATTCAATGCTCCGGGTAAGGTCTAGCGCGGTTTGGCGTCGGGAAGCAGCGGTGCCTGTAAGGACGTGACCGCCACTGGCTTGCGGGAATTGCGCCAGATTTCGATCAGGTTCGCGCTTGGTCCCATCAGCGTCAACGCGTAGTAGGGCGCATGCGCATTCCCGTTCAGACGCAGGATATGCTCGGCGGTCGCGACAAGGAAAGCGACCATTGCTTGACCCCACTTCGATTTGACTGTCGTTTTCGGGTCTGTAATCATAAAGAAAATAAAGAGCTGGTACATCGGTCCTGTGATCGGGGCGACTTCCGACAGAAACGAATCGTGTACCTGCAGACTCCGCAAATAGGCGTAACCGATGAAGCAGGAGACGTAGGTCGCGACGATATGGAAGCGTTTGAGACGGTAGATGATGATCGAGCCGAGCGTCCAAATAATCACCATTGGCCAGAGCGTGTTGCTGAACTGCGCGTTCAACGTCGAGACATACTGTGGCGCAAGCAGAAGCATACACACGATGCCGAGGTTGGACGGATTCCAAATGTGCCGTCCGTTGACGCGGATCACGTATTTCGAGGTGATTGAGATCGCGCTGCAGAGAGCGTAGGGCCAGACATAGTTGGAATGAATAAGAATGCCGATGCTGATGCCGGAGATATACGCGCTCGCGAGATGTGGCCATTTGCCGGTGAAAAGCCGGCCGAGAATGAGTTCCATTACAATGCTAGTTAAGATGGCGAGACCCGTGCGCGTATAGCTTTCCAGTACACCGAACGTCAGCTGCCCGACGATCAAAATACAGGTGATCGTGATCGGGGCAATGAATCGCTCGTCGAGACGAGGCTTGCGTCCTGCCGCTTTTGGCGCCGCGATCGGCGGAATGGCGGGCGACACAGGAGCGATAGTGTCCGAACTCATAACGTCTCCTTTATATGATGAATTTTGCCGACTTCGAGCGGCGGCATTGTCTGTATTTTACCAGAAGCCCATCGAACCTGCAACTTCTCGATATGCGGGTTTTTTCCGAGCCCGAAATGCAGCCGTCGCTGGTTTTGCGCGCAGAACCCGCTGCCCCCCGACACCTGCTGCACCTGCTGCTTGCCGTCCCAGAACAGGCGCACCTCCGCGCCGATCGCGCTGGAGTTGCCGCCCGCGCCTTCCATCTCCAGTTCTATCCATTTGTTGTCCGGCGTGACCGTGTTTTTGTAGACCAGCAGCGGACCCTTCTGGTTGGCGACAATGATGTCGAGCGTGCCGTTGTTGTTCAGATCGGCGAGCGCGACGGAGCGTCCATCGTAGGTATCGTTCGCGCCAGCGATCTGCGCAACCTCATTAAATCTGCCGCCGCCGTCGTTGAGCCAGAGCTTTTTCCGCTGATAGCCCGCGTGACTGCGCCCCTTGAGCGGCGGCCAGTTTTTGGCGTCCGAAATGATCTCCGTGTTTCCGCCGGAGACCTTCGAGTAGTCGTACCAGTAGCTCTGTCCGCGATCGCCAGAGATGAAGCCGTTCGTCAGGTAAAGGTCTAGATTGCCATCGTTGTTGAAATCGCCGAACTGCGCCCCGAAACTCCAGCCGCCGTTCTCGACGCCCATTTCGACAGCAGTATTCTGGTACTTGATGTTGTCGCCGGAGGTGCCGTCCAACGGAATCCATAAATTGTTGCCCTGCATGAGCAGCTGGTCTTCCGAGATGTTCGAGATATAGATCGCGTATTTGCCCGTGTTCAGAATATCGCCGAACGAGGCGTTCATACCGCTCTTAGGCTTGTCTCCGACGTTTGATTCCTTGCTCATCTCGCGGAATCCCTTGCCATTCTGGTTCGCATAGAGCTCCGTAATCCCATAGTCGTTGGCGAAAATGATGTCGGGGTAGCCGGTTCCGCGCAGGTCGGCGGCAGCGGCAGCGAGGGTCCAGCGCGTCGTATCGATGCCCATTTTTGCGGTCACGTCCTCGAACGTCCCATCGCCGCGCCCGCGCAGCAGATACTTACGGCCACCGTTTTTGGCGTACTCGAAACTCTCCGGCATCATCTTCGTGTCTTTGAGGTGCCAGAGATCGAGATTTTCGGAGTAGTAGCCGCAGATCAGCAGGTCGAGATGCCCGTCGCGGTCGTAGTCGATCCAGATCGCGCTGTTGGCGTTGACCCAGGGCGGCAGACCGGCTTTGTCCGTGACTCGCGTGAAGCCCTTTCCGCCGTCGTTGTGGAACAGTTCGGGCTTGCCCCATTTGTAGACGAGCACGTCCTCGTAGCCGTCGCCGTCGTAGTCGCCCCAGACCGCCCCCATCGAGACGCCGGTTCCGGGCTGATTCAGGTCGGCGAGACCCATTTTTTCGGCGACATCGGTAAAAGTGCCGTCGTGATTGTTGCGGTAGAGGTGGTTTTTGCTGCCGATCGCGCTGTTCGTGACATAGATATCGTTCCAGCCGTCTTTGTCGAAATCGACGATCGAAACCGCCGCGCCCATCGCCGCGATCTCGCCCATGATCGGATCGAGTTTCGAGTCGAGTTGGGGCGCTTCGTGCGTGAAATCGATGCCCGACTTCTTCGCAACCTCTGTCAGCGCAAAGCCATAGCGGGCGAGAGAAATGTTCGGATCGACGGCTTTGCCAGGCGTGCCGACGGAATTATCCGCTTTGTGCCCAGAGAGACGGCTGACGACGAAAGGCGTCGCGAGCAGTCCGATAAAGAGGACGGTCGCAAGAATTCGCAGCAGCGGATTTGACTGTTTCTGTTCTTTTTGCTGTTCTGGTGTGGCTTGCATAAATGAGTTATCTATCTGTAAGAGTCGTATTCGGCTTCAGCCCGCGTTTGTAGAACTCGGGCGTGACGTAGCGCGTGTGATAGGTTTGCCAGTCGGTGCGATGCTGTCGATAGACCGGGTCGTCTTCGAGGCGACCGGGCGGCGTGTTATAGTTCGGGTTGGCATGCGACGGCAGCGGCAGCACCGTCTTCGAGAAAGATGTGTTGACGTTCCCGTCCTTGACCCAGCCATCGCCGATCAGGATGAAATCGCGTTTCCAGCCGGACTTCGGCGGGGGCGGAGCGGCGAACCGAAGCTGCATCTCATCGCCCGCGTTCATGATCACATACCGATCATCGACCTTCGCGAGCAGTTCGCGCACATCGCCGTAGCGCGTGTGATAGCCGATCAGATCACGCCATCTCTGTGTCGTTCCCGAGAGTTGCGCGTAGGATTGCGGCAGTTCCGGCGACGAGGCATCGGCCGCTTTCACGACCGAAAATCCTCGATAGCGCAGTTCGGCGGTCTGTGCGTCCAGACGCTGCGTCTGCATCGTCGTATCGGGCAGCCCTGTCGCCCACTGAACCGCATCCCAGTAGATTTCGAGGTTCGTTCGCAGCCGGAGTCTGTGTGGCGCGCCCGGTTTGAAGACGCCATCGAGGTTGATCAGAACCGTCTTGACTTTGCCTTCCGGGAAGCCGAGACCGGGTTTCGCGACTGTCCACTTACCGCTGGCATCGGGCGTTTCGAGGCTCAGCCCTTTCGGCTGCGGAAGGTGGCTCTGCCCGAGCGCGACGTTGATCGAGCTATCCGTCGGGTGTATCCAGCCGTACGCGACGAGCCACAGCGGTCCCTTTTTCGGGAGTTCTGCAGGCAGTTCGACTTCCAGATAGTGATCGCGCGTCACGCCCTGGAACTCGCCTCTGCCGAAGGTATCGACGTGTCTGCCATCGCGCTCCCGAACGAGTTCCGTGACGTCGGTTCCGCGGTCATCCATCGCACGAACGATTGGCTGAAGCGGCGTCATCGCCTCGACTTTGAGCGGCGGTGGCGGGATCGTGAACCGCTCATCGGTAAAGATTTCGGTGTCCGCCGGATGGTCGACGGTCATCAGCGAGAGGTGATCGAAGAAGTGCGTCTCCCACAGTTCTGCCGTCACACGCAGATCATAATAGCCGTCTTTCGGCACGAGCTGATCGCCGCGAATTTTGATCCAGTCCTCGGTCATCGCGACACCGGCTGTATCCTGTGCGTTGATCTTGAGCCCGAGCGGTGAACGCCAGATGCAGTCGGTCACGAAGGCGAACTCTTTCCCGTTCCAGGTGTAGAGGAAGGGGCAGGAGCTAACGAGCCGCTGCTCTGCAAGGACAGTTTTGTCTGGCGCGAACGGCTGCCGATTGTCGTCGAACTCGGACTGCACGGAGCCATTGGGCCAGACGATGCGCACGCAGTCGATGCGGGTTTTGTCTCCGAGTCCGAAGTGAACGGTTGGCGCGGAGATCGTCTGTTTCTGGTAGGTCAGTCCGGCGCGCACTTCGACCTCACCGCCGATGCCGGAGGTGTTGATGCGTCGGTCACCGGTTCCTTTTTCGCTCGCGCGGGGACGAATGTCCTGCCAGTGATAGTTTTTTGCGCCTTTGCCGGTCAGCAGGGTCGGCTTGCCATCGGCGGCGATACCGATCAGCCCGAGTTGCCCGCTGCCCAATAGATCGGCCACAGCGAAGACCGGGTTTGGTAGTGGTGAGGACAGCGGAGCAAACGCATTTTTCGTGTCGCTGAGCCATATCTGCGCCGCCGTGCCGCTCGAAGCGATGAGATCGACGCTGCCGTTGTTGTCGAGGTCGGCCGCGATTAAGCGCGCTGTGTCGGGTGATAGGTCTTTGGGGACGGTTTGCCAGTGGGCGATTTCGGCGATTTCCCAGTCCGTTCCGTCGTTTTTGTCGGAGATGCGGATGATTGCGCCGTCGGCTTTCAGCGCGATGAAGTCCATTTTGCCGTCGTTGTTGGCGTCGGAGGCAGAGATCGCGACGACTTTACCGAGCGTGGAGGGCACCGGACGAACACGAAACAGCCCGCCGCGCTGATTGCCGAAGATATGCAAAGTGCCCTGCGCGTCGAGCAGCGCGGCGTCCGCACTGCCATCGTTGTCCACATCCGCCCAGGCAAAACCGCGCAGCCCATTCACGTTAGGAAACGGATTTATCGGCTTCCATGTGCCTTCGCCGTTGTTACGCAGTACGATCGTTGCGCCAGACTGCGCGCCGAGGACAATGTCCAGATCGCCGTCCGCCTCGATGTCCGCCGTCCATGCGCCGATATAGTTACCGTTGAGAACCGCAGGAGGCAGTTTTGTCTTCGCGGTTGCGTCGGTGAACGCGCCGTCCGCGCCCTGCAGATAGAGCTTGAAGCCGCCTTTGCCTGCCAGCGCGAGATCAGTCTTGAAATCGTAGTTCACATCGAGCGGCAGAACGCCGTTCTTACCGACCGCGCCCCCGCCAGGAAAATCGAGCGTGCGATTGCCGACGACGAGTTTCTTACCGTCACAAACCATCGGGAGCGGCTTTCCTTCGACGCCAGGGATGAATACTCCGGCAAAGGACGCCTTTGCAATGCCCGCAATTTCCGAATTTGCTGCCAGCGGCGCAGGCGTGTAGGCGAGAGCGGTATCGGGCTCGGCAGGAGTCGCGCTGAGGTTCGCCAGCTTGATAAATCTTTGCAAAGGCTCACCGACGACGCCTTCGGCAAGCACCAACACCTTGCGACTCTGCAGCGCGGGAAGAGTCTGCTTCAGCACGTTTTGCAGGAAGACGGGCTTGACGCCGATGCTTCCGATATTGGTTCCAGCTGAGGCGGTTTTGATCTCCGCCAGCAGATTTTTTGCCTGTGCGGACCAGTCTCCCGAACGGGCGACGAGCGGATCGATCAGCTTCTTCACTGTGACGTCATCGCCGCGTTTGGCGGCAAGCCGGAGCATCTCGACCTGCGCGAAAAGGTTTGTCGGCTGCTTATCCAGTATCAGCTGCATCTGCTGCTGCGCGTCTTTCAGAGAGGCTTCGTTTGCGCCCTGCCGCTCCAGTTCCTGTTCGAGTCCATAGCGCGTGCGCAGATTGGATGCGTCGCGCTCAACCGATTTGCGATAGGCGGCGATCGCCAGCTCGCTATGCCCCTGTTGGCTTTCGAGCAGCCCGACGAGCGCGTTGATTTCGGCGGAGTCGGGCGCCATTGCGCTCGCTTTCTTCAGATTCGCGTCCGCTTCGGGGTAGGTTCCGGCGCGTATTTGCGTCAAGCCGAGGTTCGCCCAGCCCGCTGGTTCGTCCGGCGCAGAAGCCGTTACGCTCCGCATTTTTTCCTGTGCGCGAACGTTGTCGCCGGTCTCTAAAGCGATCACCCCGACATTGAAATCCGACTGAATACTCGCAGGATCTGTTTTTGTCTGATCACCCCCGCCCGTTTGTCCTGACGCCGTTCCACCATTGGGAGTGCGGTTTGGACACCCACAGAGTCCGGCGAGCGCGACCAGCAGCGCAGCTATGGCAAGTAGACGAGCTGGCGATGGGCAGGATATGATCGTATGGCGTCGAACTCTTATAAGAAAAGTCATAGATAAATTCAAGCGCATTTTTGAGTTTAATATTCGTCGAAATCGTTCCGAATCAAGCGTTTCGGCGAGCATTTCCACTAGACGCGCAGAGGCTCCTTAATGTATAATGGAATCATCAACCCTTACTTCCTGGATACCCACTTTTCGGAGCGTAGGAAAGTGGGAGATGTAGATACGCTGCTTCCAAGCTCTTTGTTATGGGAGGACTCAGCGGGGCATTACTTCCCTTCTGTAGACCCTGTCAAGCAGGACGAAGGAGCAATTCACGGGAAATGCAATTCTAATACGCTTTTATGGCACAAATCCTTACCATTTTGCACCCTATTGCAGATTACTGCTCTTTGAATAGTTAAAATGAATAGTCAAACAACTGCGAAGCCGCATCGATTACCATATTTCGTTTATATTTTCCTGGTGATGCTATGAGCGATAATGCGCTCGTCCTTCATGAATCCGGCAACTCGACGAAGGATAACGCTCTCGTCCTCGATAGAATGTCGCGGTCCTATGGCTCGCTCGAGGTGCTGCGTGGGTTCGACCTTACAATCCAGCATGGCGAGTTCGTCGCGCTCGTCGGACCATCCGGATGCGGCAAAACCACACTGCTTAATTTGCTGTCGGGCAACGAAGCTCCTTCTTCCGGTAGTATCACGCGCAAAGGCGTGGTACGCATGGTCTATCAGCAGGACGGCCTGCTGCCCTGGCTGACCGTTGTACAGAACATCGCGCTCGGGCTGCGTCACGTTTCCAAAGAAGCCGACCGCACACAGCAGGCTGGCGAGATGCTGCGCTTTATCGGTCTCGATGGGTTCGGGGAGAGCTATCCGCACCAGTTGTCCGGCGGCATGAAACAGCGCGTCGAATTGGCGCGCGCACTGGCAGGCGAATCCGACATTTTACTGATGGACGAGCCGTTCTCCGCGCTCGATTATCTGACTCGGCTGCGTATGCGGCAGGAGCTATCACGCCTGCTGCACGAGCGTCCGCGCACCGTCGTTTTCGTCACGCACGATATCGACGAAGCAGCGCAGCTTGCCGACCGAATCGTCGTGTTATCGGCGCGTCCGGCGCGCATCGAATGCGAATTGACGCTCAATCTGCCCCGTCCGCGAATCCCGACGCATCCACAGGTGGTCGCGGCGGTACAGCGCATTCTGAATGTGATGGGCGTTGTGGAAGTGTGACAAAATCAGGAGAGGCACGACCGATGACCTGGATTAAAACGATACCGATGAGCGAAGCGGATGAAAAACTTCGTGCTGCCTACCGGTGGAGAAGCGCTTACCCGCCAGAATATGGCGCAAGCGTTCCTGCGCTTGCGGAGATATGTAAAGACCCCGGCAGCGGGATTTCGGACTCGCACAGCCTGATACCGGACGCTCTCTACCACTCTTTCGCGGGTCTTGGCGCGATGCTGCAGCCTGACCTGCCGCTCGAAAGACGCCAGCACGAAATGATCGCGACACTCGTCTCCGTGCTCAACGAGTGCTTTTATTGAACGGAATCTCACGCAGAGTTTCTGCGTTTAGCAACCGGAGATGATGCGCTGATCGCCGCCCTGCGCACCGACTATCGCACCGCCGATGTCGGTCCCGCCGAACAAGCGATGCTCGAATACGTCGCCCGCCTGACCCTCGAACCCGCCGCGATCCAGCGCAGCGACCTTGACCTGCTGCGCGAACAGGGCTATGACGATACCGCCATTCTGCAGATAAATCTGATCGCTTCGTGGTTCAACTATATCAACCGCGTCGCGGACGGGCTCGGCGTCGGTCGGCTGTAGTTTTGAAGGTATGTGAGTGAAGCGCGCAATTCGCTTTGCCGGAGAGGAACTTTATGAGCGCGTCGAAACCGTTTCGTTATGGGCTGAATACGAGCACAATTCGCGGGCAGAAACTCCCGCTGACAGAGGTCGTCGAGATCGCGGCGAAGGCAGGCTACGATGCGATCGAACCGTGGATCGACGAACTGGATGCCTATGTCGCCGAAGGGAAATCGCTCCCCGATCTGGGCAAACGTATCGCGGACCTCGGCTTGACGGTCGAGGGAGCAATCGGGTTCTTCGCCTGGATCGTGGACGATGAAGCACAGCGAAAAGAAGCGTTCATTGAAGCGCGGCGCAATATGGCTTTGCTTCAGCAGATCGGCGGCAAACATATCGCCGCACCGGCGTTCGGCGCGACCGAGACCAGAAACATCGACCTGCGCGAAGCGGCAGCGCGGTATCGGGAACTGCTCGAAATCGGGGACGAATACGGCGTCGTGCCGCAGGTAGAGGTATGGGGCTTTTCGCAGACACTGCAGAAACTCGGCGAAGCCGCGCTCGTCGCAATCGAAAGCGGACACCCGCGCGCCTGCATTCTGCCCGACGTCTATCATCTCTATAAAGGCGGCTCCGGTTACGGCGGTCTGAGACTGCTGCGCGGTATCGGGATGCCCGTTTTCCACGTCAACGATGTACCCGCTGGCTTCACACCGGAGCGTGTCACCGATGCCGACCGTGTCTATCCTGGCGAGGGTGTTCTGCCGCTGTCCGACATTTTCCGCACTCTGAAGGAGATTGGCTTCGAGGGCGTGCTGTCTCTGGAGCTGTTCAATCCGTCTTACTATGCGCAGGATGCTCTAACCGTGGCGCGTACCGGTCTCGAAAAACTCCGTGTCGTCGTCGAACAGACTTTCCCAGGCTCATAATCGCTAACAGGAAAACTATCAATCCCCGTGGTTTGTGACTCCTCTGTAAAGTCACAACCTCCAGGGATTTTTGTTTCAATGTCGGCGTACACGCTCCGCCGACTCAAAGGGTGATGGTCTTGCTCTTCGAACTTCGATTTATGAGAATATGTTGTCGAGTGTGGTACACTTTGTTCTACCAACGTTTTACTATAGAAAATTCTACACCTAATCGTCTAGTGCAAAAGGCAGATGCGGATGAAACGTACTGAATTCGGGGGAAGTTGGACAGAAGAAAAACTACGTATCGTTCAGGCTTACCTGATTCAATATCGTAAAATTTTTACTGCGAACGAGAGAGCGAAACACTTCAAAACCGTTTATGTCGATGCCTTCGCTTCCACAGGACAACGCATCGTCAAAAACAAAGTCGAGGAGCAAGAGCAACTTTTCGCTCTGGAGGACTTGCCCGAGTTGCAAGCGTTCTTCAAGGGAAGCGTTACAATTGCGCTGGATCTCGAAAGTCCTTTTGACCGTTATGTATTTATCGAAAAGGATGCAGTCGCTTTCAAAGAATTACAACAGACCGTTGCCAACTACCCTGGCAGAAAAATCGAAATGCATCACGGCGATACGAATGAAGTTTTACCAAGATGGTGTGCGAATACAAATTGGAAGACTCATCGAGCAGTTGTTTTCCTTGACCCTTTCGGAATGCAGGTCGAGTGGCCGCTGCTAAAAACCCTAGCTGAGACTAAGGGTATTGACCTATGGATGCTATTTCCAATATCAACAGTGCTCAGGACAATGCCCAATGCCAATGAACCCCCCTCGGGTTGGTCTGAACGTCTGACAAAAACTTTTGGAACGGAAGATTGGAAGAACGCATTTTACGTTACTCAGGAGATGACGAATCTCTTTGCAGAGGAGGACTTTACCTTTCGAGATGCTGATATCAAGCGAGTACAAACTTTTGTTGTCAACCGACTTAAGGAAATATTTGTCGGTGTCTCACCCGCTCCGCTCATTCTTCGCAATTCGCACAATACCCCTCTCTATTTACTCTTTTTCGCTGCCAGCAATGATCGTGGGGCAAAACCAGCTCTAGCTATCGCTAATTACCTGTTGAAAGAAAAAAAACATGGCTGACAACTCTTCAATTGAATGGACGGAAGCGACCTGGAACCCTGTCACAGGTTGCACGAAAGTCAGTCAGGGATGTAAGCACTGCTACGCCGAACGAATGGCCAAGCGATTGAAAGCAATGGGCGTGGACCGTTACCGAGATGGCTTCCAAGTGACGCTCCAACCCGATGCCCTCACGCTTCCGACGACGTGGAAACGACCGAAACGGATTTTTGTAAATTCGATGAGCGATCTATTTCATGCAGACGTGCCGTTGGATTATATTCGGAATGTCTTCGCGGTGATGCATCGCTGTCCACAGCATACATTTCAGATTCTTACAAAACGTCATGAACGACTGGTAGAACTTGCTCCGCTACTCGACTGGTCTCCGAATATTTGGATGGGCGTAAGTGTCGAAAACCAGGAGGCGACGGACCGTATTCCTTCCTTGCGCAAGGTCCCCGCAGCAGTTCGCTTCCTATCTGTAGAGCCATTATTAGGAGCGATTCCTGACCTATCGTTAGAAGATATTCACTGGGTAATCGTTGGCGGCGAGTCGGGTCCGGGAGCACGGCCAATGGGGTCAGAATGGGTAGAGGACATTTTCCGTCAGTGTCGTGAACACTCTGTCCCTTTCTTCTTCAAGCAGTGGGGAGGTGTTCGTAAACACCGCACGGGACGTGTTCTGCATGACCGGACTTACGACGAAATGCCTCTCGTCGTGGCACAGACTTTCCCTGGCTCTTAATCGCTAACAGGTAAACTATCAATCCCCGTGGTTTGTGACTCCTCTGTAAAGTCACAAATCACAGGGGTTTTTGTTTCTATTCTGTTCTGACACTGGCTATATGCCGACTTGTTAGCAGCAACTTTCTGTTTCAGGAGAGCAGCGAGAAGGGAGACTCCAGCGACTTTTTGACTTCCTGCAGGAACCGCGCCGCGATCACGCCGTCCAGCAGACGGTGGTCTGCTGAGAGCGAGACTTTCATTTTCGAGCGTATCGTCATTGCGTCACTGTCGGGCGCGAAAACAGGCTCGCGGTTGATTCCGCCGATCGCGAGGATTGCCGCCTCCGGCGGGTTGATGATCGCGATGAACTCGTCGACGCCCATCATGCCGAGGTTGGAGACACTGAATGTGCCGCCGCTATAGTCTTCGGGCTTGAGCTGACCATTGCGCGCCTTGCCGATCAATTGCTTCGCCTCGTCGGAAATCTGACGCAGGGTTTTGGTCTGGCAGTCACGCACGACGGGGATGATTAGACCCTCTTCGATGCCGACGGCGACGCCGATATGCGCTTCCGCGTAGCGATGAATGATGCCCTCCGACGTCCAGGTCGCATTGACTTCTGGCACTCTGCCGAGCGCGACAGCACAGGATTTGACGATCAGATCGTTCACGGTCACTTTGCTCGCGCCATCGGCGTTCAATTCCTTGAGCAGTGCCAGGGCGCGGTCCATTTCGATCGCCATCGTGACGTAGAAATGGGGAATGTTCTGCTTGCTCTGCACGGTACGGCGTGCGATCGCCTCACGCATCTTGGACGGCTTGATGTCCTGACCGCCCGCAGCGATCGGCACAGAAGGCATAGTACGCATTGGTGCTGCGGGCGTCTCGACGGAGGGCACGGTGCGGGAAGTATCTGGCGCGATGGCGACGGTGGACTGTGCTCCGGCGGGCTGCTCTGAGAACGCTTTGATATCGCGCTCGACGATTCGTCCGGCGGGACCGGTTCCGCTCACACGGGCGACGTCGATCTTCATTTCGGATGCCATACGGCGTGCGAGAGGCGAGATTTTGATGCGCTCGGTAGAGGGAGCGCTCTGGATTTCCAGTGGATTCGCTGCCGGTGTGGAAGCAGGCGCGCTGCCGTTAGCGCCGACTGTCGATTTATCCGACGCTTTTTCGGGAACGGCTTTCGCCGCGGAAGCCGCGCTGCCATTCGCAGCTGCTGTTGGAGCGGTAGCGTCACCGATAACGGCGATGATCTCGCCGATCGGCACCGTCTGCCCGACCTGAACGATGATTTTTGTGAGTACGCCCGACTCGTAGGCCGCGATCTCGACGTTCGCTTTATCCGTCTCGACCTCCGCGATCGGCTCGCCGGAGTTGACGTGCTCGCCCTCCTTTTTGAGCCAGGAGTTGATCGTTCCCTCTTCCATTCCGTCGCCCATTTTGGGCATTCGGACTTCTGCCATTACATTCCTCGTTTCCCGTGCCGTCGGATGCTGTCGTCAGGCGTAGGGTTCTCTATCAGACTCTGTGACATATTCTAAGCCAGGGCGCGTTTGACAGCGGCGATGACGTCTCGCTCCGTCGGGATCGCCGCACTTTCGAGATTCTTGGCGTAGGGCATCGGGACATCTGCGCCACCAACGCGCTCCACCGGCGCATCCAGATCGTCGAACGCCTGCTCATGGATGCGCGCCGAAAGTTCCGAAACCATACTGACGTTGCGCCACTCTTCCTGCGCGACGACCGCATGATGCGTCTTGCGCACCGACGCGATCACGGTGTCCATGTCGAGCGGCACGAGCGTACGCAGGTCAATCACCTCGCACTCGATCTTGTCTTTGGCAAGCTGCTCCGCCGCTTTCAGGCACAGTGAAACGCCGCGCGAGTAGGAGACCAGCGTGATATCGCTGCCTTCGCGCCGTATCGCGGCCTGCCCGAACGGCACCAGGAACTCGGGGTCGTCCGGGACTTCGCCCTGCTGACCATAAAGTCCAGCATGCTCCATAAAGATGACCGGATTGTTGTCGCGAATCGCGGTTTTGAGCAGACCCTTCGCGTCGGCAGCGGAGTATGGCAGCACGACTTTAAAGCCGGGAGCATGTGCATACCAAGATTCGAAGCTCTGCGAGTGCTGCGCCGAAAGCTGCGTCCCGACACCCGCCGGGCCGCGAAAGACGACCGGGCACTTGATGCGTCCGCCCGACATATAGGTGATCTTTGCGGCGTGATTGACGAGCACGTCCATCGCTTCGAGCGCGAACGACCAGGTCATGAATTCGGCGATCGGGCGCAGACCCACCATCGCCGCACCCGTCGCCATGCCTGCGATTCCGATCTCGCTGATCGGCGTATCGACGACACGGTTCGGTCCAAACTTCTGCAGCATTCCCTCGGAAACGCGGTACGTCCCCTGATACTGCGCGACCTCTTCGCCGCACAGGAACACGTTGGGATCGCGCTCCATCTCTTCTGTCATCGCGAGGCGCAGTGCCTGCTGATAACGCATCGTTGCCATGCAATTCCTCCGGACGATCTAATAAATGCGTAATTCTCGACCTGTACGCGCTGCCTCTTTGCACTTCCCCTGTGCATTTCCACTGCCGCTCGTCTCAATGCAGAAACGGGGACAAAATAGAAATGCATTCGCCCCTCTCCCTGAGCAGCTTTCGACTGGCATGGAGAGGGGTTTGGGTGAGGTCTTATTCAGAATAAACGTTCTCGTAAAGTGAGTCGAGCGGTGGCTCCGAGCTGGCTTCCGCGAATGCGATCGCTTCATCGACTTCCTGCTTGATCTCAGCTTCCATCTTTTCGACGTCCTGCGTTGTCAGGAAGCCGCGTGCCTCCAGTGTATCGCGCAGTTTAAGCAGCGGATCGCGCATCTTCCAGTCGGCAACTTCTTCTTCAGTGCGATAGTTTTTCTGGCCGCCGGTATTGTCGTCGCCGATTCCGTGCCCCACATACCGATAGCAGGTCAACTCGAGGAAGTAGGCTTCACCCTTCTCGCGGATGTGCGCGATCGCGCGGGCAGCAGCTTCACGGACCGTCAGGACATCCATGCCATCGACGCGCTCACCGGTGATGCCGTGCGCCTTCGCTTTGAGGACGAAGTCGGGCTGTCCGGTCGATCGCTCGACCGAAGTTCCCATCGCGTACTGGTTATTTTCGAGGATATAGAGAATCGGGAGCTTATACAGCCCGACCATGTTGAAGGCTTCGTGGACGCCGCCCTGATTCATCGCTCCGTCGCCGAAATAGCAGACGCAGATGTTTTTGGTCTGGCGATATTTCAATGCCCAGCCGACGCCGAGCGAAATTGGAACCGGCCCGCCAACAATACCGTCACCACCCAGAAATCCGTTGTCCGGATCGATCAGATGCATTGAGCCGCCCTTGCCGCCCGCGCATCCGGTGGCGCGCCCCATAAGCTCCGCCATCACCGCTTTGGCGGTCGTTCCGCATGCGAGGGCGTGGGCATGGTCACGGTAGGTGGACAGTATGTAGTCGCCGGGTATCTGCAGCTGTGGCACGACTCCCGCGACGAGCGCTTCCTGACCATCGTAACGGTGCAGGTAACCGCCAATTTTTGCCTCATGAAACTTTTTATATACCGACTCTTCCAGTCGGCGTATGCGGAGCATCAGCCGGTAGGTATCGACCAGTTCGGTGCGCTGAATGTCGCCTTCTTCTGATTTCGAAGTGCTGGATGCTTCCGATGCCTTTGCGCGCTCTACAGTCGATTTTGCCATCTGCAGGGTTCCTCTCGTTCCATTACTTTCACGCCATCACTTTTCGATTTCTAATAATTCTGGCGAGTGCGTGCGATCGGTGGATAGCCGCCACACACTGTTTGCGTCCCGTCGGCGGAGTATTGCCGCTCGGAATACAGGGACAATCGAGATCTATGCATTATCAAATTATTTTCGCCGATTTACGCGCTTGCGAAAAACACGACAAAATAGATGCCCCGGTATTTACAACAATAAGTCGAAAATACTAGACAAATAACTACATATTATGTTAGAATAATCTCGCTTCGGCATTGGTCAGGACGCCTGCTCGGAGCGGAAGGGGGTAGCGATGTCGCGTGAACGTTTGCTGCTGCTCGTAACGGTTGTCAAAGCCGTGCTGGACTTCGGTTCCCGGCTGCTCGACTATCTGCGTGAGAAGAGGCGTACGAAACGCGGACCATAGTCCCCGGTCACGAAAGGCGGCTGCGCGGTGTACTCTGTCGTGCAGTCGTCTTTTGCCGTCGCAGACGCTTTCGCTGTGATCGCTCATCTCGATCGTGCTCCGACTGCCCCAGGTCTCCACGATCTACTATGCTATACGAATCAGAACACGACATTATAGCATGAAGTGTCGGCGCAATGCACAGCGGTGCGCCGCACAGAAATGCTGGTTCATAAAAAATACCCTCCGCAGATTGCGGACGGCACCATTCCACTGGCGGTCGTGTTCGACAAACGAAAAGCCACCTGCGTTCCGGCGCGGGTGGCTTTTCGTTGCCTAACTTTTAAACTGTCTAGCTTTGTCAAACTGTCTAGCTTAATGTCCGAACGATCGTGGTACTGACAGCACTATTCTAACGCTTTCCAGTCGGCAAGTCTATCGTATATCTCACAGTATGGCTGTGAGATATGTAACAGCTGCCGTAAGAGTGCAATCCTGTTGTGACCATTGTTCAGCAGCGATCGACATTTTGCGCGCCGATTACCTCCCAGGTCGCGCCGGTGACAAGATCGTATTCGCCGGCATTAAATTCCCAGCCTTGAACGAATTCTATGTTGTCCCGGCACGAAACAGAGTAGGGGAGGCTTGTGTACGAACCCAGAAACGAACCCTGAGCGCCGCGCAAGGTGATTGCGAACTGGGAGGTAAAACGGAAACCCGTAAGGCTGGTTGTTGCAGGAACAGTATGGGAACTCGCCTTGCCGGAAGCAACCAAGCGTGCGGAGTAGATCGCCGAGCAACTGATATGACCCGAGTTCGGTTCAGTAACGCGAATGATCGAGAACACCTGTCCCTGCAAGCGATAAAACTCGTCGCTGCCGCCAGCGAACCAGTTGACAGACAAAATTAATGGCTCCGGATGACAGGTCCATGTTTTCGATTCAGGCATTAAATCGAACTGGAGGAGTCGGTCGGGCAGCCCCAGAAGCCCAGGCAGGAATGGCGGAAGCTGCAGGGCTTTTTCCGGCTTCCAGAGACGCGGCTCGTGGTCCTGTGCCACGCCTGCGGACACTTTGTGTTCTGCGGAAACGCCGCTGTGACGCCTCTTTGCATCGGGCGAATGCTCTTCACAAGCGGTCTCCAGACGCTCGATGCGGCATCGCATCTCCTGAATGTCCCGTCCAATTTCGTACTCGTTCATCTCAAACCTCCCTGTCGACCGTTGATCAGACATAACTGTTCATCCTGCTACAACACACAGGGGTTTCAGCCCGGTGTGTAACTGCGCTGACAACAGGGGGCTACAGCCCCGGTCTGGGTTGCAAAGTCCGACGCCACGGACTGAAGACTCCCCCTCTTATTTGTCCAAGGAGGGGTTGGCTGTAGTGCATTTGCTCCTTCGCTTTGTGCGAGGTCGGTCTGGGAGTAAGAGCACATGCGATGAAGGCGCAGCCATATAGTAATACTAATACTTTTCATTAGAAAATTCAATTATAATTTTCACAGTAAAAATATGAAAAAAGTAACAGGGAAGGCGTTGCGCCTTCCCTGTTACTTTGCTGCACTATTTCAGTTACGCAATTCCTGACAACCTGCTAAGCCAAGAAGTCAGGCGATTTACACCGCCTCGTGATGCTCCCTCGCTCTCGTGAAGCCCTACTTTCAGCTTCACAGGTGCTTCTAATAGAGAGGACATCGGACGCTGAGGATGGCGGTCATTTCACTGTAAAAGAGACCGTCGCAGGCGTAGAGTTGTAATAGGTCTTGCTGGCGACGACGGAGACCTTGTATGTGCCTGTTTTGTCGGTTTTCGTGTAGGACAGAACCACAACGCCGAGCGAGTTCGTGTTTTTCGTCACGGAATAAGTAGTCGCGTCTGGTCGCGTTACCGTGAAAGCGATCGGCAGTGAGGCCGCGACTTTCGTGCCTATTTTTGCCGTCACCGTAATCGTTGCAGCAGTGTTGAGTGTATAAGAGGTTTTGTCTGACTTGACAGCGAGCGTGACACTATATTCTGTCGGTGAAGCAGGATAGACAGCACGGAGCGCATTATCGATATTGAGGCGACGACCGGTGGCTGTCTTGTGCCAGAGCGCCGCGATCGGGTCTCCAGAATTGAGGATCCGCGTTTTGAGCTGGGAAGCGGTCAGCAGCGGGAGATAGGTATGGAGAAGCGCGATCGCGCCGCTGACATGCGGAGCCGCCATCGAGGTACCGCTGAAATACGCATAGGGGTCCACGCCCGTATATCCTCGGCTGGTCCAGTAGGCAGTCGGCACGGTACTTGCGATATTAACGCCAGGCGCTCCGATGTTGACCGAGGTTTTACCGTAATTGGAGAAGCTTGCCTGCGTGTCGTTCGCGTCGGTCGCCTCAACGACGATTATGTTTGAATTGCCATAGGATGCCGGGTAGGTTGGAGTTTTATCGTTGTCATTGCTGGCGTTGCCCGCCGAGCAGACGAAAAGGATGCCGCGTGTATTGGCTCGCTGAATAGCATCCTTGAGACTCTGATCGAAGCCGCCGCCACCCCAGGAATTATTCATCACGACGATGTCTGCGCCGAGCCGATTTCCGTTCGCATCCTTGGCGCCGGAGGTCCATTCGTCTTTTAGGCCGTTGAGGTAATCGATACAGCTGATCGCATCAGAGGTGTAGCCGCTGCCGTTTTTGTCGAGGAATTTGGCGGCGATGATTTTGACGGTCCAGTTGACACCGACGACACCGAGGCTGTTGTTGCCGGTTGCGCCCATCGTACCAGCCGTATGCGTTCCATGACCAGCGTCATCGAATGGATCACCACTGATGTTAGGAATCAGAGTATTCGTGGCGCTGTCGTAGGTTGAATTATGTTTGATGCCGTGAATATCGTTGTAGGTGCCGGGGGAGGGGTTTGTCCAGACGTTATCGATCAGATCGGGATGGTTATAGTCGATGCCGGTATCGATATCGGCAACGATCGTAGTAGCTGCGCCGGTAGTCAAATCCCATGCATTTACGGCGTGAATGTCCGCGCCACTTTTGCCAGCTTTGACGCCGCTTGCAAAGATCTGCCCGGTGTTTTGCATTCCCCAGAGATCAGTAAAATAGGTATCGTTGGGCGTGGTGGCGTGGGCATAAAGCTTGTAGTTTGGCTCGGCATAAGCGACCTCGGGATCGCGGTTCAGTGTGGCGATCGCCTGCGCGAGAGTGACATGGGCGGGCAGCAGAACGCGATGCATCCGACCCTCAGCAAGGGTCTGCACCACATGACCGCCAATTCGCATCGGAGCGCCACTGCGCGAAGGATCACCGACTGCATCCTTATAAACAACCAGTACTTCGTGCTCGGCATAATCTGGCGCGGCGGGAGCCGGGAGTCGCTGTGCCGATGCCAGCGAGCACGTCCCAAACGCGAACGCGGCAAATACTGCGCCACGAAGGGCAGGCCGGGTAAAGCGCAATGTCTGCATCAATCGTTCTCCTTGCAGAGGACTGTCCGGCAGCCCCTGCGTGAATAAATAAAAAAGACGAGGTGTAGGATGATTTCGAGTTACACCATTTTCGGGTCGTATTCTCTGCGGGACACTCAACAACCAGGGTACAGATATGGTTGATTCATTGTAACACTATAGTCGTGAAGTTGCAATGACTTTGCTGCTCATCTTGACCGGGGTTTTTCGGCGTTATATTTGGTCTCACCTCTCTTGAAGCCCCCATTCGCCAGCCCCTCTCCCGAAGCTTCGGGAGAGGGGCGGAGTAAATGCGACCTCACCCCCGACCCCTCTCCTCGCCACTCGCAGGCTCGTTAAGAGAGGGGAGACAACCGCACCACCCCCCAGCCCCTCCTGAACAAAAGAAAAGGAGGGAGAGAAATGCCCTGCTTCTTTCTCCCCCTCTCTTAGTATTACAACGACGAATTTGTGATACACTCTCTTGACGCTGTTTTACGGCTCAGGAGGTGCCTTATGGATGCCAATGAGTTTGCTTCTTTATACGACACGTTCTGTGATTTTCACGCCTTCTTTGCGCCCGCTTTTGGA
>JBBQPY010000058.1:0-26659 GCA_038216735.1 Chthonomonadales bacterium | reverse complement strand
TGAGTCGTAAGGGAAATTGTTGGGACAACGCCCCCACCGAGAGTTTCTTTGCGACCCTCAAGCGCGAACTGGTTCACCGCGTACGTTTTGCCAGCCGCGACGAAGCTCGCCGCGTCCTTTTCCGCTGGATCGAAGTCTGGTACAATCGCAAACGCCGTCACTCCACGCTAGGGTATGTCAGTCCCGAAGCGTTCGAGCGACACTACCAACAGCAACAACAGCAAATGGAGCCGATTGCGGCTTAATCTACCCTCCACTAAAATGGGGGAGGATCATTGTTAGCTCTAACGAATAAGCACAACCTCACTCCATAATGTATATATTTGTCTGGTAATACAATGCGGATTGTAACGTATAATACGCGTGGAAGCCTGGGAATGGATGGCAGGAGATCGACTCGACGAATCGTGAGTGTGCTTCGCGCGCTCAATGCGGACATCATCTGTTTGCAGGAGGTGCATCGAATGCTTCCCTGGAGCGGCAGTGAAGACCAGCCTGCTGTTCTGGAGGCGGGACTGAACCGTACTATGATCTTTCAGCCTAATTTGCATTTTGGATTTGGTGGCTATGGCATCGGCATCGCAGTACGGGGGGCGGTTACGGAAGTTCGCAATCATCTGCTTCCGAGTGCTAAGGAGCAGCGTGGTGCGCTGGAAGTGCGTCTGCGCGACATTGCGGGCCATCGCAAATTGACCGTTTACTGCACCCACTTTGGGCTCGATGCGGCAGAGAGATTGGAGCAGGCAAACGTGCTTGGCGTCCTGGTACGCGCTGCGGACAGTCCCGTTATTCTTTGCGGGGATCTCAATGAATCGTCAGACCGCCCTGCGATCAAAGCACTGGTTGCCCAGACAGGCCTCATCGATGCCGACGAAAGTCAAAACAAGGCGACATTCGTATCCGATAATCCCTCCGTGCGAATCGATTATGGGCTGCATTCCGTCGGTTTACGTGTGACGAATGTCGAGGTAGTCCCTTCTCTCGCCTCGGATCACCTGCCACTGCTTCTCGACTTCGCATAACGGTCACACAACAATCGGCAAAAAGAGCGCGTTGCATTGTTCCACATGGAACAATGCAACGCGCTCTACAATAATATACAATCTGTTTGGTACCCGTGTTCCACGTGGAACACTAACGAATGAATGCGGCCGATTGATTCGCCCAGGCGTCTATCGCATTGGATATGCTATCTGGAATGAGTTGGATAGAAGCGAGTTCAGTGGCGCTGCACCATCGGAAGCCTGTGGATTCTCCGCTCTCGCGTAACGTCCCACCAACGATCTCAACCTCGAAGCATAACACAAAACTTTGATGAACATTGCCATCAGGGTAGTGAACGACGCGTGATGGATCGGTGTTGACAGAGACCAATCGGATAATACGCGTTTCAAGCCCTGTCTCTTCGAGAGTCTCGCGAATACAGCAGTCCTGAGCCGACTCACCGATGTCCATCCGTCCACCAGGAAGAGACCACCAGTCGCCGTGTGTGCGCTTCATGAAGAGTATTCGCCGATCGGCATCGAAAATGACAGCGGAAACCCCTGGGCTGAGGGGCATGTTTGGTTTAGGAGTCCCTGGTTCGCCATCATAGAATAACTCCGTTGTGGGATAGACACGTGTACCTACAGTCTGCTCCATTAATGCGAACCTCCAGGAAGGAGTGCGTCGATAATTCGTTCTAGATCGGATGCGGCATAAAATTCGATCTCGATCTTCCCTGAACCGTTCGGATTTCGCCTTAATGCCACCTTTGTGCCCAGCAGAGACCGCAGCTCTTCGAGGAGTGAGGATTCATTAGGATCGGCAAATCGTCCTGCCCGTGAATTTTCTATCGTGGGAGAAGCGGAACTGCCAGTGGACGTGTTCGGGGCAATCCCGCTTACCTTGCTATCGCGCAGATCATGGGTTAATCGCTCAGTGTCGCGAACAGATAGCGAGTTTTTGACAACACGCTGCCAGGCGCGTTCGATTGAATCGCTGTCACGAAGGGATAGCAGCGCTTTTGCGTGCCCCTCCGTGATCTCCCCGCGTTCCAGACTGTCCTGGACCGTCTCCGGCAGGTCGAGAAGGCGAACGAGATTGGCAACCGACGAACGGCTCTTGCCGACACGCTGCGATACTAGCTCCTGCGTCAGCCCAAACTCGTCCAATAAACGACGATAAGCGCGTGCCGCTTCCATTGCACCGATATCCTCACGCTGAACGTTCTCAACGACCGCCATTTCAAGCAGTTCGCGGTCATTGCAATCCTTGACGATTGCAGGAACCGTGGTCAGCCCCGCCGCCTGCGCTGCTCGGAATCGACGCTCCCCGGCAACGAGTTGATATCGTTCGTGTCCGACCTCGCGCAACAGCACTGGCTGCAGCACTCCATGTTCTTTGATGGAGGCGATCAGCTCCTCCATCCTGATCGGATCGAACAACGAACGCGGCTGATAAGGGTTGGGGACGATCTGCAGTACAGACACATCCTGAACGCGTGAGGCACGGTCATCGCCCGACGTTTCGGCAATCAGCGCAGCAAGCCCCCTACCTAGTCCCCTCTTTTCCATTTTCCAGAACCTCCTGTGCGATTTTTTTGTAGGCGAGCGCGCCGCGCGATTTCGGGTCGTACAGCGCAATCGGCAGACCATGACTGGGCGACTCGGAGAGGCGTACATTACGCGGGACCTCCGTCGGCGATACTTTCTCGCGAAAGAAGTTTCTGATGTCTTCGATCACCTGCTGTGCAAGACGAGTACGGTTATCGACCATCGTCAGGATCACTCTCGCGATATGCAGATCGGGATTGAGCTGACGTTTGACAAGTTCGATCGTCTTCAGGAGCTGGCTGATGCCTTCCATCGCATAGAATTCGGTCTGAATAGGAATTATGATCGCGTCGGCAGCGACGAGCGCATTGAGCGTCAGCAGTCCGAGCGAGGGTGGTCCATCAATCAGAATATAATCGTATACGGAACGCGCTGGTTCGAGCGCCTGCCGCAGGAAGGTCTCCCGAGAAATTTTCGGCATCAATTCTAGGTCTGCTCCGGCAAGATCCATCGTCGCCGGGAGCAAGGTCAGGTTAGCAATTTGGGTTGCCATGACCGTCTCGCTCACCACTCTGCCATCGATCAGCACATCATACGTCGAATTCTTGACCGTGCTGCGATCTATCCCGAATCCACTGGTCGCGTTCCCCTGCGGATCGAGATCGACCAGCAAAACTTTTGCGCCCGACAGCGCCATATAAGCCGCCAGATTGACGGTCGTAGTCGTCTTTCCGACCCCGCCCTTCTGGTTCACAACTGCATAAACAATCGCCATAACACCTCGCCTTTTCAGCCTGATCCTGACAACGCCTCAACACACCTTACCTCTGTCTGACTGTTGTTCACCATGAGTCTGAAATCCTGCTTCCGATTTGGCTCAGATACTGGGAGTTTTTGAAAGAGTAGGAAATTGCCCGCTGTTTGCCGAATAGTAATCGACGTTATTAAATGCGTGTTTACTGTTTTTATACAGACATTAGTCTGTATAAAATCTATTATTATATCTAAAGCAGATTGACACTCTATGTTCACAGAAAACCAACAGCAGGCGATAACAACTGATAACAGCGATATTTGCGTTGCTGCAGGGGCAGGCTCGGGCAAGACAGGCGTTCTCGTCGAACGCTTTGTACGCCTGATACTCGACAGCAAAAAAGGGGCGCTGCCGCCCGGTCAGTGCACCCGTGTCGATCAGATACTGGTTATCACCTTCACCGAAAAAGCGACGCGCGAGATGAAAACCCGTATCGTGGACACCCTGAACCGTCTCGAAATGGCTGAAGAGCGTCGTCAGGTCGAGACCGCGTATATCAGTACGATCCATGGCTTCTGCTCCCGCCTGCTGCAGGAAAATCCTTTTGAGGCAGGCGTCGATCCACAGTTCTCGGTACTCGACGAAATACAGTCCAGGCGTCTGCTGAGACAGTCCATTGAGCAGTCGATCGCCGACGCCTACGAAAACCACAGAACGGAGATCATCGAACTCGTCGCCGCAGCGCAAAATACCCGTGTTTATGGCGAGAGCGCAAGCAATCCGCTCGCCTCGATCGGCGCCAGTATAGAAAGCGCGCTGGGCAAACTGCGTGGCGCGGGACTGAGTCTGACTGATATTCAGCATCATCATCAGCGCGGAGCTGAAGCGACCGCCGCGCACTCGCGCGAACCGGTCTGGTCGTTCTTGAATCCGCTGCTCGGCGAGATCGGGGCGGCGGTCGAGGGAATGCAAGCATTCCGGCTGGGCGTTCTCGGCACGACTAAAATCGCCTGTGACGCCCTGGAAGAGCAGTGGCAAAACATCCGTCAGGAGATACACTCCGGCAGGAGAGACAATCTGCCGGTCGCCACCGCCGCGCTGGAAGCGATACACAAAACGGTCAGTCGTAACCGTCCCCGGCACAACGATGTCTCGCAGGAGATTTCGCTGATCCAGCTCTTCCAGCGCGTCAAAATCGCCTGCGATACAGCAAAAGACCTGTTTGGGATCGTCGCTGAGCGGGAAGAGGTAGCAGGCGCGCAGGGACACCGGATGTGGGGGCTGATTGCGGCGGTATGGGAACGTTATGAGGCAGCGAAACGCGAGCACGGGGCGCTCGATAGCGACGATCTGCAGGCAGAGGGAGTACGTCTTCTGGAAACGGCTCCGTCAGTTCGGCATCGCTACCAGCGGCATTTCCGTCACCTGATGGTCGATGAATTTCAGGACACCAACGCGCTTCAAATGCGACTGATCGACCTATTGCACAATCACAATGAACTGAACCAAAAAGGTCATAACGAAGGATTCGAAGCAGGCTTGGAGTCAGGAGATAAAGCGCCGAATTCGTCCTCGAACTTACTCTTCGTCGTCGGGGATGTGCAGCAGAGCATCTATGGATTTCGCAACGCCGACGCAACTCTGTTCCATGAACTCGAGCGACAGTTCCGTGAGGAGAAGCGCGGCGAGCACGTCCAGCTAGCCGCCAACTTTCGTTCGCGGCCGGAGATACTTCAGACCGTGGCGACCGTCTTTCGACAGGTCTGGCGAGAGGAGACGACCCCGTTTGTACCGCTGACTTGCGGCGCAGAGTTCGACTCGAAGTCGACGCCGAGTCTCGAAATCCTGATCACTCAGGATTTGAAGCACTGGGACTATCGCGCCATCGAGCCGCGCGCCCTCGCAGCGCGCATCAAGCAGCTCGTCACAGAGCAGGAACTAACGATCACCTCCTGCCGTGACAAAAACCGTGGCGAGCCAATCCGTTTTCGTGACATCGCGATTCTGATGAAGCAGTTCACAGACGTTCAGAAGTATGAAGAGGCGTTCGCAAGAGAAGGGGTTCCGTGTTTTGTGGTCGGGGGCGGGCGCGGGTATTTTGCGCGGCACGAAATACGTGATCTCCTCAACGTCCTCACTGTACTGGAGACTCCGCTCGACGATGTGGCACTGGCCGCAGCGCTGCGCTCGCCGATCGTCGGAGCAACGGTCGAAACGCTCTACCGTCTCACACTTCAGGCGGAACATAATGCGCAAAAGGCTGCGGATAAGATTACTGATAAGACAAGCGAAAAGACTAATTCAAGCAGAAGCGAAGGATCGGCAAATGGGGGAAAGGCAGAGGGAGGAAAGGCATCCGAACAAACTAAGCCGCCCGGACGTACGCGGCGTGAACCGCTCTATACAGCGATTCCTGCACTCCTGAAATCGGGCTTGCTTCCACCAGAAGAGGCGCGCAAACTGACACAGTTCCTAGAAATAATGGATGACCTGCGGGCAAAGGAAGACCGTCTGCCGGTCGGACATCTGCTGGAGCGGCTGATCGCCCATACGCATTATGATGCGCGTCTGCTCTGCCGTCCCGGCGGGCGACGGCGCCTCGCCAATGTCCGCAAACTGCTGCAGATGGCGAACGCGGAGCCGATTCTCGGCGTGCATGAGTTCATTCGCCGACTGCGCGACCTGGAAAAACTGTCCGACCGCGAAGGCGATGCGCCGACGGAAGAGGAAGCTGCCGATGTCGTACGGATTTTGACGATACACGGCGCGAAGGGGCTGGAGTTCCCCGTCGTTTTTGTTGCCGATCTGTCACGACGCCTTCTGCACAGCGAAAGCGGTCTGTTTGTCTGTGATGCGCAGCGGCTGGCGCTCGGAACACGGCTCGGAGGAGAGCCGAACGTAGTCTACAAAGCGATCGAGCGCATGAGCCATGATAAGGACAGGAAAGAGGCGGCGAGGCTGCTGTATGTCGCGATGACCCGCGCCCGTGAACACATCGTGCTCTGCGGGAATGTCGGACGGAGCAGGGATTTCAACTGGGCTGACAACCTGTTCGGCATTCTCGGCGTCCTCGATGCCCCACCCGAACCCGAAATCCGCACGCTCACAGGCGGAATTGTCGCGCAGGTCACCGCGCTTACGCACTACCTGAGCCGCCCGGAGCACAAAAAGATGGCAGAAGAGCTTTCCTCTGCCATGACTGGCGATTGCGCGGACGCGCTCGCCGCTGCAATACTGTCGGAAGCGCCGCTCGACCAATTTGTTTGACACCGCTGCGGAGCCGCAGCTTTTAGATCGGCTTATGCTCTGCAGCGGCGCTCCCCTCACCTGAAGTTGGCGGAATAGCATCGATCGCGCCCGCGCGTTTCAGGCGACTCCTGTGGCGATAATGCTTTGCTGTCTTCGGAACAATACTGATTGCGCCGTCAATCTCCATCATCGCGAGCATCACGTCGCGCACGTCCGTCAATCCATGCTCGCGCAAAACCATTTCGAGCTGCAGGTGTGTGACGCGCTCGCGCCGCAGGTTCTTCTCGATCAACTGACCATCGTTGATCAGAAGCGTCGGCGTTCCGACGATCCGATCCTCGAGTTTGGGCAGACGCACAAAGGCAAAAGCAAGCGCTGTTCCGAGCAGCAGCAGCGTGCCAGAGGAAACGATTCCTACCGATACGTGCCCGTTACCCCGCGTCATCGCGTTCTGTACCGCGTTTGCGAGCGCCATAATCATCGCGAGGTCGTATATGTTCATCTGCCCGATCTGCCGCTTGCCGAGGAACCGCAAGCCGACGAGCAGAAAGAGCAGTACGACCGCGGTACGTCCGGCGATCAGCGACAAAAACCAGAGATATGCATGTGTCATTGCGGTGGCGATCTTCTCCCGACTGTCTGCGCCCTGCTCCCTTACTATGCGTGCTTTGTGGCGTCACTTTCAGGCATCAGGGAGTGCGGAGCGCCTTGAAGTGGCGTCTCGTGCGGCGTACATCAGCGTCCTTTGGAACCACGCTAATCGAGCCGTCACACTCCAGAACCGCCATGCGTACCTCGTCGAAACTGCACAGCCCATGCTCGCGCAGAGCCGCCATCACCTGCTCTCTGGTAATGCCTTCGCGCCGCATCCGGTCTTCGATCAACTGTCCCTCATTAAGTATCAGCATCGGCTGCCCGACCATCAGCCCTTCCAGTCGCGGCGATAGCGAGATCGCCGCCGTAAAAATGCGGTTCAAGATAAGCAGTGTCAGCGCCGCGACGATTCCGCCGACGAGGGAGTTGTCGTCGCCCACCATTGCGTTCTGCACGGCATTGGCGAGTACGATGATCAGTACCAGATCGTAGATGTTCATCTGGCCGAGCTCGCGTTTCCCCATCAGGCGCAAACCCGCCACGAGGAACAGATAGACAATGGTTGTCTTGCCTGCTATAATGAGTGCTCCGGTAAGAGTGGGGTGCGAGAACAGTTCGGAAAACCAGTGCATCATCGAGGTCGTGCCTTTCCTTTAACGTTCGAAATAACGTTGAAAATACTCGAGTACACACGGGAATAATCATAGTGTACCGCGTCTGTATCGAGGGTACAAGCCAGGCTCGGATGAGGATCGAATCGGACGAGGATCGAAAATGGATTCGCCGCATGATCTCCTGATCGTCTTTGTGCATACGACTATTATCTATATTGCATTGATGTTCATGCTGCGCGTCCTCAACCGCCGCGCGATCGGTCAGCTCAATGTGATCGACCTGTTGATCGTCATTCTGCTGGGAAGCAGCGTCGAGACCGCGATGGTAAACGCCGACACGCATCTGACAGCCGGTCTCGTCTGCGCGGGAACGCTGCTGCTGCTGAATTTCGTGCTAGGTCGCCTGATGCTGCGCTCGAAACGGCTGCGCCATCTCGTCACGGGTGGACCTGTTCTGCTGATCCACGACGGGCAGTTCGTCGAGGAGCACCTGCGTCGAATCGGACTGACGAAGTCGGACGTAATGCAGGAGCTGCGCGAGCGTGAATATTCCTCGATCGAGCAAATCCGGTTCGCGGTTCTCGAGACAGACGGCGCGATCAATGTGGTTCCCATGCAGACGCCCGTCCACCGCACTCCCCGCCCGCAGGCTGCTAAACATCAGACTTCCTGAAGCCTCGCATCGCTCAGGGTTCCGGAACGAGTATACAAGAACGGGACGCAGCAAGCTGCGCCATTGCACATCGCCTCACCCAGCCGTATGGTTTCTGCTTGCGGCGCGTTTGCCCTCAGCCTCCATCGCGAGTTTATGATTTTCGAAGCGGTCAGCTCGCTGCCTTTTGTGCCAACGCATCGGCTGCACCCGCCAACGATGAGGCGGCAGGCGCCAGAGCTTCATCGATTTTTATGCCCTGTGCCTCGATCACCTGTAAAAGCAGGCGCTGTTGATACTCCAGATGCATCAATACCACCTCGATCTCACGCTCCGCCTGTACGTTGACATCCAGATCATGCTCCGCACGCTTTTCGGCGTGCTTCCCCTGTACATTCTGCCCTACCATGATCAGCGGCATCAGTAGTATCTGAATCACGTTACTGATCAGCAGATACGCCACAAAAGCCGGAAATGGATCGAAGGCTTTCCAATGTAATCCTGGTAGCTCGGAGGCTGCAATGTTATAGCCCGTCCAGATGAGCGTCCAGAAGAAAATCAGAAGAAAAAAACCCATCGTGCCGACGCGATCTGTAATCAAGCAGGCGAGACGATCCAGACCGCTGATACTTTTCTCATGCTCATCGTTGATATCGACGAGGGGCGTTCGCTTTGCCAGCAGTTCCTGAATCGTGGGTGGCGGCGCAGGCAATTGGTTTGAAGGGATCGTTGGGCTGTCCAATTTATTCTCCTGATAGCTGCCGATAGTCGATCGGCAAGCGGTAGATAGTATAGAGAGTCGCTGCAGAATCAAGCAGCCGAAAAGCGCAGCTACGTTCGAGTAGTGAGTCTATGTCCCTGGCTTGCGGCACTGTGGGGTAATGCCTTCCACTTCGCTAATACTGCACGACCGCTGGATAATCCTTCGTGGGTACTATTGACCACCCCAGCCCTCTGCTTCAAAGGGGCACGGGATTGACCTCACCCTTTTCCCGAGGCCTCGTGAAAGCAGGCCGGGGAAAAGGATTTGACATCACGAATGCTCTTTCGCCGCCTTGCTCTCCGTTTGAGGCTTGTTCCATGCGATCCAGTCCTCCTGTGTCGCTTTTGCCATTGCTTGTGCTGCACTCTGCAGCCAGCCCTTCTTGCGCTTCTTGATGTCGGCTTTGATAGCAGCGACAGCAGATTTGCTGCCGAGATGAATATTAGCTGTCTCCCAGCCCATTGCGTACAGCAGTTCGGCTTCGGCACTCTCTTCCGACAGCGAACTAAGCTCGATTCGTGCACAGTCTGGCGCCAGACGACGCACGATCCAGTGTCCCTGCAGCTGAACAAAAGGATCGTGAGCGCGCACCGACCGGTCCATAATCGCCTGATAGAATATCTCGACAGCGCTTCCTCTCTCCCGCGACTCCTGCGCCCACACGTATCCAGATGGCACGAGCGCTTTGGCTTCCCGAGCGATCCTGCCGCCCTCCCATTCTGCGATCGCGACGAAGCGGGGATGGCCCAGACTGCCGACGCCTGCGGTCCGATACCGCACGCGATACGGCAGTTCTCCGTCGGGCAGCACATGTTCAAGAGCGACGAGAGCGCTCTCCGGCACACCCTCTTTCACTTTCGGAAGATCGTTCATCTTTTCCCAGAAGGAGACCGGGTCGCTCAGGCTGCTGTGGGCAATGTCACTCAGCCAGCCATGTTCCTCAGCCAGCACGAAGGGCTTGCCGCCCGCTTCCAGTCCTGCCGCGTAGCCCGAGAGGATTGCGGTACTGGAATGAACGCGTTCAATGCGGAGGTGCCTTGCTTCGATCGCTAGCAGCGCGCTGACTGCCAGACGCACCAGATCGTTGGTATAGGGCAGGTGACAGGCTTCGTCGAAATCGTTGACGCCCCAGATCAGCCTGCCTTCCGCATCCCGCCAGGTGCCGAAGTTCTCCACATGCAAGTCCCCGACGGCGAGCACGGTCGGCGCTTGCGAGAGGTCTTCGCAGATCAGAGGCATTCGCTGTGCCCATCTATAAAAGGTGGCGCGCAGGAACGGGAATACACCGGACGTCATCTGCTCGTGCTTGAACGCGATATCCTTTGCGACGAGCGCTGTATAGGTAGTGAGCCACTGTTCATACTGGCTCGTAGCTTTATGAATGTCCATGTTTTGGTTCCTTCGCCGGGCGTTCAGTCCGCTGTTGCAGTGCAGCTGTGGGGATACGCTCCTACGATTATTAAGAAAAGATTAAGATGAGGGTAGTATGAACTGGAAGAGGTGTCGATGTCAACGGAACGACCGGCGCAGAGTCGCAAACATCAGTTCGGCATGATGAAGTGTCTAAATGCTGACTCCTGCGGCAGGGCTGTTTCAGACAGAAGTTTCAGAAGGGATGTCTCCGTCACTTGAAGCCAGCGAAGTGGCAGTTATGTGTCTCAGGCGTGGATCTGCAGGCGATCTGACGGCGATGAGGAGTGGCTATGGATACGACCAATGTCTTTTTAGGGCACGCTTTCGATCCCCTGTCCATGAGCGGCAAGGGGCTGGCGCTGCTGCTGGCGGTGCTGATTGGCGGGCTGATCGGGCTGGAACGGGAGTGGCATGGCAACGCGGCGGGGATGCGAACCCATATCCTCGTGTGCGTGGGCTCGACGGTGATCACGCTCACTTCGGTGGAGATCGGACTTGGTGTACGGGGAGGAATGCGCGGTGACCCGGGTCATATCGCGGCGCAAATCGTGTCGGGGATCGGGTTCCTCGGGGCGGGGGCGATCATACGCGAAGGGGCTTCGATACGCGGCTTGACGACCGCGGCGAGTATCTGGACGACGGCGGGGATCGGCATTGCGCTGGGCGCGAGCCCGCATCTGGGAGAGCTCGCGGTGATTAGCGCGCTGATCGTTCTCGTGACGCTGACGATGCTGACGCGTCTGGAGACGGCGCTGAAGGTGCGTCAGCGTATCTCGACCCTGGACGTGGAGGTGCAGGAGAGCGATCGCGGCGCGGCGCGGGTGCTGGACGTTCTTGCAGCGCGGGGGATCATTGTGTTCGGGGTGCAGTCACAGGCGGGGCAGGGTTCGCTGGACAAAAGCGTGCTGGGTGCGACGCGGCAGATGCGCCTGCGAGTCCAGCTTCCACGCGCTTTCGACCGTACCGCATTCAATGCGATGCTCACGGAAGAAGCGGGTGTGCTCTCGTTCCACATGGAGTAGAACTGCAATATAAATTTTCGGACTGACCTAAAAACACGGAGCGAACCCGGCCTGTAGATGCGAAGTCCCCTGCGGGGATTGGATAAAAGAACTGCTGGCAATGTCTTTCCTCTCCCGCATCTGCGGAAGAGGGTCGGGTGGTGACGGGTCTTACTGCGGCTCAGTGCGCATCGTCTCCAGGGATGGAGGGATGATTCTGTAAAATGGATGTTACCAGACGCCTGCAATTAGCAGAAGGGCGGGTACATCGTGTGGTGCATACCCTCGGAGAGCAGCAGCATGCTGGGCATTTCATTCTGACCGTTGGTGATCTTTGGTGAGTCGACATAGGAGGCGAGGATTGAAACGATGCCACAAATCACAACGATCACCATTGCGAATGAACCCACAATCAATACCGGGCTATTCAGGAAACTCTGCCAGATCGTGTTCATGTCCGTCATTTTCGTTCTCTCCTCTGTCGTGTCATTCAGGATGTATATGGAGCGCTGCGCTCCATTGCGTTTGTGATGACATTATTATAGGGCTTCAGCGGGCTAGCCCGCTGCGACAAAAGTCACATATCCGGTGTGAAATAGACCTGAAATCATTGGGAATTATTGTAATCTGCCGAATTTTTCACCGAATATCGATAAATAGGAGCAAGTAAAACGAAATATGCCCCACGCAGCAGTTGCTGGGTGGGGCACCGGAGAGTTCATGATGCTGGAGTGATGATGGCGCGGGGAGCTAAGCTGCAAACTATCGTGGCTTAAGAATGCGATTTGTCAATTGCGAATTTCGTGCTGGTAGCGGCGCCAGGGTTCGCTCGTGATGTCCAGGGGCATCGCAAAAACAACGCGCGGCATGTCGTCGTCCATTTCAATTTCGGCGGCATCGTCCTCTTCGGTCTCGAATCGGCGGTCGTCAGCGTTGGCGCGTCCCGCCTCCAATTCACGAATCTGCTCGCGCAGCCAGATCAGTTCCGTCGCAATACGCTCGTAGGGATCGGTCATCTCCAACATAGACTGCTTATCCAGCAGCGGCAGCATACTGACTGAAGCGACACAGAACGCCAGCAGCGTTGGATCGTCGGGAAGTTCGATCTCCGGCATCGGGATTTCGACCTGACGCGCCAGCAGCTCCAGGTAGCGAACGAAAAGCGCGCTCAACTCCAACGCGAGCGTCTGCGTTTCGCCCGTCTCATCCGCAGCATCGTCCATCTCCTCGACTCTGCCCATCAAATAAGGTGTGTCGCCCGACATATAGTCGAGCACACGGAAACGCTCCTCGCCCGCCGCCCACAGGTTCATGCCGCCATCGTCCAGCCGCTTCACCGCCAGAATGCGCGCCACACAGCCGACACCGTGCGGATGCGCAGGCGCGCCGACCTCCTCACCCTCGCGTATCAGCACGACCCCGAACGGCGAGTTGTTTTCAATGCAGCCGTTGATCATTTCGCGATACCGCTCCTCGAAGATATGGAGCTGCAGCGGAAACTGCGGGAAAAGTACGCAGTTCAGCGGAAACAGCGGCAATGTATAGATTCGCGGCGGCGTACCAGCAGACATGCACTTTCTCCAGTCAAAGTGTATTGCGGCGCAGACAGGCTGCGAAAAATGCGTCCAGGTTCTGACGATGCGGCCAGGTACGCAGGTAGGGACCACTGCAGAGCGGCACAAAGTCGGGCTCGTCGGGCATCGGCATCGCGGCGGGTTCGATGGTTCCTTCCGCTTCCGCACGCGCTTTCAGTTTCTGCTGCGCCTTTTCAGTGCGCTGAAAAGCGGGTACGCGCGCCATCTCCAGCCCGCGTTTCCAGGCTGCGCTGAGGCGATCTGCTGCCGGTTCGAGCGTGAACTGCAGACCCATGTCGCTTTTCAAGAACGCTTCGATGATGTCTTCGTTCTGATTCGTTTCGAACGCACACGTCACATAAACGAGCATTCCGCCCGGCGCGGTGAAGGTCGCCGCCTGCAGCAGCAAGTTCGCCTGGAGCCGCACCATATCGGGCAGAAAGAACTCGCGCCAACGCGCATCCGGACTGCGCCGCAGGACGCCGCTGCCAGTGCAGGGCGCATCGACGAGCACACAGTCGGCATTGTTACGCAGTTTGTTTATTGTACGACGCATACTCTCCGTCGGTTGCCACATTCCGGCTTCGTCAGCGACGATCGTGCAGGTTTCGACACAGGTGACACCGTCACGTTCCGCCCGCTTTTTGAGTTCTTCGAGCCGCGGCGCGTTCGTATCGACGGCGAACAGACGCCCTTTGTTCTCCATTAGCGCGGCGAGCGCGAGTGTTTTACCGCCCGCTCCGGCGCCGATCTCGACGACCGTCTGACCTGGCAGCGGATCGACGAGCAGAGACGCGAGCTGGCTCGCCTCCTCCTGTACCTCATACCAGCCCGTCTTGAAACCGGTCATGTCGTTGACATTGGCGCGACGCGGCAGTTCGAGTCCCCAGGGAGAGTACCGAGTCGGAGTTGTGTCCGGCAGCGATTTACGCACGTGGTGCTGGCTGACACGCAGCGGATTGATACGCAGCGTGGTCGGCGCCTGTGCATTGAATGCGCTGGCGGCGTCGATCGCTTCCGCGCCGAGCAGCCCTTCGAGCGCCTCCGCCATCTCGTCCGGAAACGAAAGGGTCGTGCGCAGATAATCGCCCGAATTCTCCCGTGTTGGCAGAGCAGCGATTGCGCTCGCCAGCGCTTCGGAGTCAGCGATCGGTGTGCGCCAGACAGCAGAGGCAGCTATAGAAGTGCCGTCGGGAGCAGCGGGCGACTGTGCCCACAGCCGAACGATATTCTCCGGCGTCACGGCCAGACCGAGCGCTTCGAGCAACGCAGTCTGCCGCCGCCAGAAGCGAACGCTCCCGTAAATCGTCTCTGCCGTCCAGCGTCGCTCACTGGAGTTGAGGTACTTGCGAGTGCGGAACTCCGAGTTCGCTACCCGATCGAGCGGACCTTTGGCGCGTTCGGCGTCCCAGTGGACGACGATTTCGACCGCTGCCTGCAGGGCGCGTTCCGATGCGCCGCGCTGCGCTTCATGCTCTCTCGATCCACTGCCGGAATTCTCAGTACTGTTTTCCAACTTCGTTTCTGTAACCGCCAGTATTTCTGAACCAGCTTCATTCATCTCTAAACCCACGTGCGTCTTCCAATCTTGTACTTATCTGCGATCTGTGTAATCGCCGGATCATTGTCATTTAAGTCTATTTTTGCCAGAACATTGTACCACACTGCCAATATACTCAGAATCAGGCTATACTTAAAGTACGTTCGGTATCTCCGAGCGCCGGTGTTTTGACCCGAACGCCATTCAACGCCTTCTCCACCACATGCGCCATGCCGGGGCAGTACTGCCCGATGCCCGCGATGCCATCTCGGGGAGATACATCTTTGCAATGCTATTCTCAGCGCTTCTAATGCTCTGCGCGACAAGTCTTTTTCTACTGTCGATGCTCACAGCGGCTCTGCTGTACAATCGCCGTCTGCAAAAAATAGTCCGCCATACCCAACAGAACGAAGCGCGTCTCTTGGGTCTTCTCGACGCGTCTCCGTATTTCGCTGCAGTTCATGACAGAAGCGAGCGGCTTATCTACCTCAATCCTGCTGGACGCCAGATGCTCGGTATCCCTGCCGGCACTAGCATCGATAGCTTCGATTTATCGAGCTGCTACCCCGAAAGCCACAAAACACATTTTCAGACTGTCGTTCTTCCCGCGCTGCAAGAAGCAGGGTTCTGGGAGGGCGAAAACGTCTATCGGTCGGCGGACGGGCAGGCAGTAATTGTCAGACAGACAGTTACTGCCGATTCGCCCGATGCCGACGCTGCGGGTCTATTCTCGACAATTGCAAGAGACATCACGCTCCAGAGACACGACGAGATTCTGCTGAAGAGACTGCGCTACCATGTCAACAACACGCTGATCGCCGCGATCGAATGGGACGAACAGTTTCGCATCTGTTCGTGGTCTCCGGCGGCACAGAGGCTTTTCGGCTGGACTGAGGCGGAGGTGCTCGGAAAACAACCCGACGAGCTGATGATGATCTACGATGAGGACAAAGAAGCGGTAGATATTTTGATCGAGCGGCTGGTCAGCCAAAGCGATCTGCAAAACGAGTCGTTCAACCGGAACCACACCCGTTCTGGCTCCGTGATCCACTGCCTCTGGCACAACTCGGTGCTGCTCGACGCAGATGGAAGCATGATATCGATCTTCTCGTTCGTAATGGATGAAACCGAACGTGTGCTGACTCAGGAGGCTCTGGAGCGGCAGCGAGCGGAATTATCGCTTGCCAATGCCAGATTGACGGAGCTTGCAACGACGGACGGATTAACGGGGCTGTACAACCATCGTACGTTTCAGGAGCGGCTCTCGGCGGAGGTGCTGCGCCGCCAGCGCTCGGGTCTGCCTCTATCGCTGCTGATGCTGGATGTCGATCTATTCAAAGCGTACAACGACCGATATTCGCATCCGGCTGGCGATCGTGTGCTGGCGCACGTGGCAGAACAATTGCGGATGAACGCGCGAGCTACAGACACCGTCGCTCGCTACGGCGGAGAGGAGTTCGCGGTGATCCTGCCGGAGACCGATGCAGCGAGTGCGATGGAAGCGGCGGAGCGTATGCGTATCGCCGTCGCGGAAACCCGGTGGCAGAGCCGTCCGGTCACGATCAGTATTGGGGTTTCGTGCGTGGACACGGGGTATATGCCAGCCGTCAAGCTGATCGAGCAGGCGGATCAGGCGCTTTATCAGTCAAAAGCGCGCGGGCGCAACCGGGTTACGCGCTACGTTCCGCCCCAAATTCCGCCGGAAGAGTAGAGGGCCAAATCGTCGCTGAAATCTTTCGTCCGCCTACGTTCCCCGGTATGGTTCATTCGCAGGTGAAAGCCGCCGGAATCAGACGCTGGTTTGGGCGGATCGACGGGCGCTCCCAGGGCAGGGACGCGGGTACGTCGAGACGCGCCACGCCGATCGACGCCAGTTGGGAATACCACATCGGCAATGGTTCCCGGACGTTTCCATTGAAAGAAATCCTCTCATGCGGCAAGGGCGATGCACGGATCAAGAGGTGAAAGCGCCGTATACGTCATTATATAGCCCTGCAGAGGTTCTACAAACTTAATGCGCGGATCCTCGCAACCGCTGCCGCCGGATCGCCGCTCGTAGTCCGCTCCGGCTACAGCCCAATACCGAGCCACTCGATGCCGCATGGGTCACCAGACGAATCAAACAGTACTCTGGCAATGCCGATGCGCGAATAATTCCCGCCCTACGAGCCGGGGAAACAGGTAAAGCCGACCGTATAACCCCGAACTGCAGCCGGATTCAGGACGCCTTCAACCTCCAACGGATGACCACGCGCTAGCGCTATCAGCATTGCGAGACACTTTAGCTGAAATCCACTCATCGCTGCTCCTCTAAAATCCTGTCCCTAAAATAGACGATTCCGAAGTCACGCGGGCTGGTCCAAACAGGCGATGATCGTTTCGATGACCCGTTTCGTTTCATTCGGGTCGCGTACCTCGATCGAAACGACACCTGCTTCTTTGGCGGGATAGTCGTTTCCACCGGGGAAGAGGGCGTCCCCGACAAAGAGCATATCCTCGACTGCAATGCCGAGGATGTCTCGAAGTTTTCCAATGCCGTAGGCTTTATCGATTCCGGGTTTGGTGACGTCGATCGAGGTCGCGCCGCCCAGATGTACGGAGAATTCAGGGATGAGTTTGTCGAGGAATTCTTTCATCGTCTTGCGTTTGGCGAAATCGGGGTCCCATTTTTTCTTCTCTTCGAGAGGAGCCTGCTGCCCCAGTGCGGAAAAGGTAATCTGGCTGCCTCGATCTTCGATTTGCTCCCCCCAGGTTTTTTCGATTGTGAAGTCCGACGATGCGAGCGCCTGGTTGAACGAACCGATGATCTTCTCTTTCTCAGCAGTTGTGAGGTCTTCGGCATAGAGCAGGTTCCAGCCTGATTCATAGCGGTAAAAACGCGTCCCGCACGTTGGAAGAAGCGAGAGGTTTTTCAGGCGTTCGTCATGGGAGAGATTCGCGAGCAGTTGTGTCTCGAATTGTGTCCAGGCGCCGCCTGATATGATAGCCACTTTAACGATAGTCAGCAGAGAGCCGAGCAGGGCATCCATCTCGGTATCGAGCGAGGATTTGCTTTCGGCAAGCGTTCCATCCAGGTCGAAAACAATCAGTTTTTTCATCGAGTGACGTACTTTCCTGCTGCGAAATTTCCAACAGTAGGGCTGCGTGCGGCAGTCGGCACAGGCGCAGATTCGGGCTGGCAAGGGCAGCATACCCTCTTTGCTGAGGGAAGAATTATTCGATTGTACTATATTCGGATCCTGTAATCGGGCGGCGGAATGGGATTAGAGGAATACAAACTCGCGGTGAACAAAATGAAATGGCAAGATTTCAGTCATCGCTTCAAATACGGCGCTAAGGTTGCATTTACTCCCCTGCTACCGAAGTTTCGGGAGAGGTAATTTTGAGAACGGCTGGATGAGGGTATTTAAGGGCAGGTCGTCAGGGGCAGGGGTGATAGCAAATGGTTACCGATTCGGGTGCAATTCTATATAACACTATCTGCGATATTCTGATCGTCGGCGGGTCGGCAGGCGGAACTGCTGCTGCGCTCGCGGCGGCAGAGGCGGGTGCGAATGTCTGCCTGCTCGAAGAGACCGGCTGGCTCGGCGGTCAGCTTACGACACAGGGAGTCTGTACCCCGGACGAGCAGAGGCACATCGAGACCTTCGGAGGTACACGCCGTTACAACGCTTTTCGCGCCGCCGTTCGCGCCCACTATCGTACCCACTACCGCCTCAGCGCACGAGCCGCTGATCTGCCTGATTCCGAGTTCAACCCCGGTAGCTGCTGGGTCAGCCGCCTCGCCTACGAGCCGAAAGTCGGACAGCAGATACTGCAGGAAATGGCGCGTCCGTTCGTCGAAGCCGGCAATCTAAAACTGATGTTCCGTATGCACGCCATCGCCTGTGAAATGAGCCCGACCGACCAGACCCGTATCGACGCCGTGATCGCAGAAGACGCCCAGGGAGTTCGCACCCGTTTTGCCGCCCGGTACGTGCTCGACGCTACCGATCTCGGCGACCTGCTTCCGCTCTGCGGCGAAGAAGGGATCGACTGGACGGTCGGCGCGGAGAGCCGCTCAGAAACGGGCGAACCCGATGCGCCCGAAACCGCTCGTCCCGACTGGATTCAGCCGCTGACTTTTCCGTTTGCACTCGAATGGTCACCCGACACGATCGCCACCAATGTGATCAAACCGCCCGAGGATTACGCCGCACTGAAAGCCTCTCAGAAATACTTGATTATGAACGGCGCGATCACCGGCGCTTTCACCGGCAGTGCGCCCTGGTGGAGTTATCGGCGTCTGCTGGCGAAGGCGAACTTCGATGATCCGTCCGTTCCCAACGATGTCGCGATGATCAATACGGCGGGCAACGACTACTATAGTGGCAATGTTATCGGCGCGCTGGCGGGCAGCGCGTCAGACATCGAAGCGACTCTTGCACGGGCGCGCCGCGCTTCGCTCGGCTACGTCTACTGGCTGCAAACCGAATGTCCTCGTGAAGAGGCTAGCGCGTCACAGACTTCTCGCTCGACGTTCCCATCGGCACAATCGTCTGTCGGTTATCCCGAGTTCCGCCTGCGCTACGACCTGTTCGACACGTCCGATGGCTGCTCGATCCGCCCTTACATTCGCGAGTCGCGCCGCATTCGCTCACGACGCCCGATACTAGAGCAGGAGATCGTCGTCAAGGATTTCTCAGGAGGCATCTGCCGGGGCGAAAACGCCCGCGCCGCCTTCATGCCAGACACCGTCGGAATCGGACACTATGCCCTCGATATACATCCGAACGGACACGGCGAGCCGAACGCCTACGTCGCCACCCGGCCGTTTCAAATACCGCTCGGGGCGCTGATTCCTATTCGGCTGACCAATCTGATTCCTGCGTGCAAAAATCTGGGCGTTACCCATCTCACGAACGGCGCCTATCGCCTGCATCCGATCGAATGGAACATCGGCGAGACGGCCGGTCTGCTGGCTGTTGACTGTTTGCAGCGTAATATTCTGCCGACAAATGTTTATGAGAACGAGAAGGAACGGACTGATTTTCAGTCTCATTTGCTGGAGAATGGCATCGCCCTGCACTGGTATATCGACGTTCCAACGACGCATCCGGCATTCGACGCCGTCCAGAAACTCGCCGGATACGGCAGTTCGCTCGGCAGCGAAGCCGACCTGCTCTTCCGGCCGGACGACCCAATAGCTCCGGAAGACTGGCAGAAATGGCGAGGCCTTATAGCGCTGACCACACTCTCCAGTTCTCCAGAGTCTTTATATCCTGACTCTTTTACGGGTACGCGCGCCGACGCTGCCCGAAGGCTGTTTGCCTGAGGATCGTCGGCGAAGAAAACCGTAACTATCGACATTACTTCTCAAACGGAGCGTGGATTGCTATTTCAAGCGGTCCCGCTCGCTCAGCCACCTATTCAGACGTCTTTTCAGTCGTCCTTCCCGCCTCTTCCGCCATCACTATTCGCGAGCGCCGCCTTCATATCGATCAGCCCCGCGCCAAGCATTCGATCAAAGCCCGGATTGAGCGTATCCACCTTGTGTGCCGTGTCCCCAATCCGCCTGCCAATCTCGCCAGCATCCCAGTCCGAATGATGCGCGAGCAGTTCGGAGGCCTCGGCAGCGACGAAAGGAGAGGAGAACGATGTGCCCGACCAGGTGGCGTAGCCTCCGGTCCAGTAGGTGCTGCGTATGCTGCTGCCCGGCGCGACCAGGCTGATGTAGGAACCATAATTGGAGAAACTGGAGCGTTTGTTGTCCTTATCCACAGAAGCCACCGCAAGCACGCCCTGGCACGCGGCAGGATAGCGCAGCTCGCTGCTCGCCTCATTGCCAGCAGACGCCACGAGCACGATGCCTGCGTCATGGGCTTCCGCCAGAGCATCCTCAAGCACAAGTGAGCGCTCCGGAGTGCCGAAGCTCATGTTGATCACTTTTGCGCCGTGCGTGACCGCGTAGTGCAGACCCTGAAGCACGTGCAGCATCGTGCCCGATCCATCCGCATCCAGAACTCTGATCGGCATGATACTCGCATGAGGCGAGGTGCGCGCAACAATACCCGCAACCATAGTGCCATGCCCTACCGAGATATTGGTCTTCCCATCGTCGATATCGGACGGCTGGATACTTGAGTCTAGTGTGTTATAGCCCGACAGCAACCGACCCTTCAGCCCGGGATGCGAAAACGCGACCCCCGTGTCTAGAATCGCCACCGTTACTGCTGCGCCGGTCGCAGCCGGAACCGGAGTTCCGAGATCGATCTGTGTATAGGCGTTCTGCCGCAGATAGCCTTCAGCTCTTATACTGAAGTCGAAAGCCATGTGGAAGGGCTTGCCATGCACTTCGGGCAGTTCGACCTGAGTCTCTTTCTCGGCGAACTGGACGCGCGAATCAGCGCTCAACTCCTGCGCAATCTCCTCAGCATGATCACCATTATGAAGGCGCAGTTCGTACAGGTCTCGCCCCTCTACCTGCCCGACGATATGCAGATCGTAATCGCTGGCGAGCTCCGTAATGGAGGCGCCGGGAAGAAGTCGGATCAGCAGGTGTCCGCCTGTGTGATCGTCTGCACCTACAGCGCCCGGGCAGACTGACAGCAGGGCAGTTCCCAGACCGAAAGACATCGTCATGCGCCAGAAAGGAAATAATAGAAATCGTGACCGTCGTATCATCGCTTGCATCTCCTCAGCATAATCATTCATACGCGTCATTCGTGCTCTCCAGAAAACTACACACCCCGATATCGAACGAATTCTTTTTCGCCACTTCTCCCGTACTCGATCCAACGTTTCGGGAGAGTTTCGGGAGAGAAGAAAGGGCAACAGGTTCTCGCCCTGAGCAATGCGGCATCTCCCGCTTCGCTCAGCAGTACATCATGCTTATAGGCACTTTATTTTGTAGGGCGACACGTGCTGCTCAGAGCGGCAGTACTTTCCGATAGGCTTCGAACGTAGTCTGCTCCGCATGGAATGTGCTTCCCTAACAAGGTATGATTTCAAGGCAGAAAAGTTGGGATAATGACTCGATGCTGACTTTTTCTCTATTTTTTTATTTCAGCGCTCGCTGAACATTTTCTGTTTTAGCGCTCGCCGAACAGTGCAAAAGCCGCCCAGTGATACGGATGCCGCCACTTTCCCCGTATCTCCAACTGTGCCGCGCGCAGGGAAGCGGCGCGTGACTGCCCCTGCGTTAAAAGGGTATAAAATCGCGTCATCAGGGCGGCAGTTGCCGCGTCTTCGGCGGGCCAAAAGCTGACCGCAACCGAGCGCGCCCCCGCCGCCAGAAAACCGCGCAGCAGACCGAACATCTCGTCGCCCGATTCTACCTCCGCCTGGCCCGTTCTGCAAGCTGAAAGCGTTACCAGATCGCAGTTAAGGCGCATTCCGTACACATCGCGCGCCAGCAGCCAGCCGTCGGAAAAATGCAGGCATGAAAACAGCGGGTTATCCGCGCGAAACAGGGCATGGGTCGCCAGATGGATCAGGCGGCTGTGCGGCGCATTATCGCTAAACGCGGCCAGCGTAGCCGATTCGCCGCAAAACACAAGCGCGTCTGGAAGCATCTGCGAAAGGCTCTCCACCTCGACGGCGATCTGTGTCAGCCGCTCGTCCGGCACTCCCATAATCAGCGCGCCCGAACCCTCCGCCGGGTTCGAAGGTTGTGACATAGATCGAGAATCGCACTTGTCGTCCCTGATGGTGGAATTCAAGTTTTCGCCGCTCGTTTGCGGTTCGGCGGCGGCGGTTTGCCACCGCCTTCGGGGCGCGTATCGCAAGGTCGCGCTCGGCGCGTATGTGAACTCCCAGCGGTCGAGGGCATAGCCCGCTCCGTCAAAAAATGCATGAAACGGCAGTCCGTGCAGCACTCCGTGCGGAATGAGCGTGATCTTTTCTCCGTTAAGTAGAGATTCAAGCGGGCGAAGCAGCAGCTCATACAAACTGGCGAGCGGATTTTGAACGGCTCGCAACAACTGGCCAGCATGAATGTCTGCGTACTCGGACGCGCTGCCCGCGCGCTGAAGGTGAAATCGCAGCCGCCGTGCCAGATGCGCGATTGCGGTCTCCTTTGCGAGATTCTGCCGCACAATCACCGCGTCGCGAGTCAGTATGAAAGCGCAAATATCGCCGTGCGCGGTATAAAATTCGACCAGCGTTTCAGCGGGCTCAAGCCAGGACTGCAGATCCTTCGTCGAAGCGCCCTGTGAGATCGCGTACGCGCCGGGCGAGAGCTCTTGTTCCAGATCACGAAGTGCGGTATTGTAAGCGGTTTCCGCTTCCGTCAATGCCTCTGCATCGATATCCGGCGACGTCATCAGGCGGCTTGCCTCGCCCTCCGGTGGCTGCATCTGACTGTACAGCAGGTTTAGCCGCCCCCTCAATGCAGCCAGCCGCGACCGTTGCTCGCTCGTTCCGGCTTCCGGCAGGTCGGACACACTCGGTTCCGCCAGCGCCGCATAAATTCGCTCCAGCAGCAGGCGGGATTTGGAACGCTCTACGTATTCCAGCGCCTCCGCCAGATCGGCAGGACGTCCCCTTGCCAGCAGGAGAGCGACGATGTCCTCATACACGGTCAGTTTATCACGGATAAACGCCGTGTGCAGGTCTTCGCCCGGAACCAGGGTTCGGGCGGATTCGAGCGCCTCGATCGAAGCGCGCAGATGCCGCAGAGCGCGGGTGATATGGCCCTGCCGAGCCTGATGCTGCCCGAGCGCCTGCTCTGCGCGGCATTCCAGCCAGCCCTGAGCGAACCGTTGCGCCGTGCGGCGAACCGCTGTCATTTTACGAGTCGTGTTCTGCCCGTCACGCAGTGCGATTTCCGCCTCGACGTAACGCGCTTCGGCGGCACGTACGGGCAATCGGCGACGTGCGAACGTCCGTGCCGCGGCGCTCGCCTCCGCCGCCGCTCCCTCGCCATCATCCTGAGCGCGCCGCCAGTAGGCGCGCAGCAGCCGAACATGCCCTAACTGGACACTATTGCGATGCTGGCGGAAAACGGACTCCGCGCGATCGAGTGCGCCACCCGCTTCCTCGAGGCTGCCCTGCGCGGCATAAATCGCGGCGCGTCCCAACTCGGCGCGACCACGCTCGTAATCGAGCAGAAACGTTTCGAAAACCTCGATGGCTCCCGCATACCCGTCCAGCGCCTCCGTGTGCAGGTTGAGCATTCTGTATACGTCCGCCATGTCAGCATCGCATTTCGCCGCTTCCAGTGTCTGTGCGCTCTCCGCGAACGCGCGGCGAGCACGTTTCTGCGCGGTGAGAGCGGCAGAGTATTCGCCAGAACGATGATGCAGAATACCGATATTGAAGTCCGTCATTGCCGCTTCTGTCGTCATCTCGTGTGCGGCAAAAACCTCCCGTACCTCACGAAACAGGCGCATCGCCTCTTCGACCCGGTGGTGTTCCGAAAGAATGTTGGCGCGATTGAAAGTCACTCGCGCGGCAGAGACGGCATCCCCACTCTGCGCGAGCGACTCCGATGCCTGCTCATAGCAATCCAGCGCCTCATGAAAACGGTCGCGACGATAGTGAACATTTCCGAGATTGACCAGCGCTTTGGCGGCGTCCCCGATCGCGTTCTCGCTTCGCAGCGTTTCGACCAATCGCTTTCCGAAGGCAGCTGCTTCTTGATACCGTCCGAGCCATCCGAGCGAGTCGATGCGCCCCATCTGTACCTGCGCTGCCAGCTTCTGATCGCCCGCCAGCATCGCGTTTTCCGTTGCCGAATCGAAGGCTGTCAGCGCTTCCGCATGGCGTCCCAGCATCCGCAGCGCCTGCGCCCGCGTTCGCTCCGCGAGTGCGGCGGCGCGTCCATCCTGCCGTCGCAGCGCCAGTTCCGCTGCAAGCGCAACGAGCGGCAATGCCTCTGTCGGCGAACTCGATAGCGTCTGTGCCGCCCGTGTCATCAGCTGTTCTGCACACTCCGGCAGCGTATCCGCCTCCGTCAGAAGTACGGCACGTTCCTCCGCGGTCGTCGATTGGAGCAGACGATCGCAGAGCGCATCGGCGTTCATACCCGCTCACCGCCACCCACCATCAGCTCCGGAACCAGTATCTCCTGGTCTTCCCATTGCAGCCGCAAAGTGTACTCCCCACCCGGAACGGCGTCGAATGTGAACTCCCCATCCTCGAGAAATGCCTGCTGCGGTTCGCGCTGCGAATCGGCCGTTGTGGACACAAGCGAGACCTGCTGCGGCGCGGTAAGAACCGCTTCGCCGACTGGCAATGCCTGCCCGATCAGAACCCAGCGGCGGTCGCCTGCCTTCTCCTGCCAGACATCGACATCGATCTGATCTGCGCGATAGACAGCATGGACGGACGAACTTGCGGCTTCTCGCGCATACGCCAGTTGGCCTGTAGGGCGCAGGCTGTCGAAAATCAGACGGGCAGTCAGGGTGCGACGCGGCGCCTGTACGGTATCGGGGACTGGGGACGGCATCAGATCGTAGGCGAATTCGAGGGCGCGCGCAGAGACCGAGGGCGCCTTTTCATTCAGCGAAGCCTGCAGGGCGGGCATAAACATCCCAAACCACTCGAGATCCGTGCGACAGGCATCACAGCCGCTTTCCAGATGCTGGCGGATGCGCGCAGCAGTACGGGAATCGGCGCGACCTTCCCGATAATCAAGACGAGAGGCAGGGGATATTAAACAGACTTTCATCGCGCGTGACCTCACAAAAATCCATAAAAAATTAAAGATAAACGATAGTGCCAGTCTGTAGACGCGCTTTTGTGTGCAAAAATACATCGCGAACAGGAAATTCCGAGCTTGATGTACAACTATTGTTCGACCGGCGCTGAAAGGGAAGTTCCCTGGTTCCTAATTTCTCGAAATCCAGTGCGACTGGGCTCACTGAAGCTTCGTGCTGGAATGAGGCAACGCGCTGATGCAATCGAACGACATTGCCGGTTTGGGTAAACAGATTTTGGGTATACAGATATGATCCCTGATGCCGAGCTGATTGCAGCTTGCTTGAAGGAGGACAAGGCTGCCTGGAAAGCGCTGATTTCGCGTTATCAAAGTTTCATATTCGGCGTGGCGCTCCGTAAAGGCTTGTCCACGTCCGATGCTGAGGATGTCTTTCAGAATGTCTGTATAAAGCTGTACCGGCATCTGGCGGAACTGCGCAATGCAGAGCGGCTGTCCAGTTGGCTCGGGGCGGTCACGCATCATGAAGCGGCGCAGCTATTCCGACACGAGATTCCGCTCCAACTCGACGCGGGCGAACTTCGTATGTCGGGGACGGCAGAGTGGCAGCCGCTGCATGAGAGTTCGACACTGACGCCGGAGCAGACGCTTCTGGCGTGGGAACGGCAGCATCTGGTGAGTCAGACGTTCCTCGCTCTGCCGGACGAGTGCCGTCAACTGCTCACGATGCTCTATACTGCCGAGCCGACTTACAGCTATGCGGAAGTCGCCAGTATCCTCTCTCTGCCCGTCGGGAGCATCGGACCCAAACGTGCTCGTTGTCTGGCGCGTCTGCGTGTTCTGCTCAAGGATTTCGGCTACTGAGCCCGTATTTCATCGACCTTCTTGTTCCTCATCCCAGCCAGTCTCCCTACCGTTTCTACCTCACATGGGAGACGGGCGAATACCGTGAATGCATTGCCGCGATCTACCGAGCATATTGTTCTATTATAACATCATAGCAACGATTTAGCCCACCTCTAAATACGGAGATGCGCTCACCTCTCTGCCTCCTCTCCGTTCGTAACTCACCTAATATTACAACGACGAATTTGTGATACACTCTCTTGACGCTGTTTTACGGCTCAGGAGGTGCCTTATGGATGCCAATGAGTTTGCTTCTTTATACGACACGTTCTGTGATTTTCACGCCTTCTTTGCGCCCGCTTTTGGACGCAAACAGTGGCGACAACGTAGCCAACACTACTTACAGGCACTTCTGGTGCAATCCCAGGAACGCCGCAACGCCGAGAACCTGGCCGAAACAGTGCCGGCCTCGCCGCGCGTCTTGCA
>JBBQPY010000057.1:0-26930 GCA_038216735.1 Chthonomonadales bacterium | reverse complement strand
CGGCTCCGAGCAGTTAAGGATAGCCCAGTATACCCGTGAAAACTGTTTATACCGATGTGCAATGCAAATGACCCACTAGCCCATGACGTTGGGACTTGCTACTCCAGTCCCGTATTTCAACCTGGTGCATTTGTTTCTGTCTCCCCCTCTGCCCGAAGCTTCGGACAGAGGGGGATGGGGTAAGTGGTTTTTGAGCCGGGAAATCCATTCGTTCCGGTTTCCGATAGAGCCGTATTGACAGAACATTGAGGTAGTTCTGCCAGTCTGTCTCGTGGCTGCGCCGTGATAAATGTAAAAAAGAGTGAAACGAAGCCTTGAAACTCGGTAGATTCTTAGAACTCTTTCAGCGCGCGGCACTAATTTCGGGCGTACACGCAGAACGTTACAACGTACGTACCAGTAAAGAACGCTTTTATGAAATCCCGCGTCAACGTTATAATCGCCATCGTTTTTACACTCGTGCTCACAGTGCTGCTTGTCAATGCGTACATATCGATCCAGAATACGGACGGGCTGATCGAGGCAGAGAAAAAGGTCTCTCACACTTATCACGTGAAGTGGCAGTTGGAAAAGCTGATTTCGTCGCTCAAAGACCTGGAGACCGGGCAGCGCGGCTACCTGATCATGCGCCAGCCAGAGTATCTCGAGCCTTACAACGAAGCGCTACAGCGCGTCGATACGGAACTACAAAGCGTCGCTGATTTAACTGCAGACAACTCCAGGCAACAAACTTATATCGATTCTCTTCGTTCCAAGATCAAGGCATGGCGCGAGACGATCGATCGGAATATCGCGCTGCGCAATCAGGGCGCAATCGATATTGCGCTGCAAAATGAACTGATGCGCAGCGGCAAAAGCCAGCTCGATTCGATCCGGTCGGATGTCGATAAGATGAGCGCCCTGGAAGACGATCTGCTGAGAGGGCGAGATGCCCACGCGCGGCTAAGCATGGCGCGTACGCGCTTCACATTTTTTTTCGCGACGTTCGTTGCGATCGCCGTGTTGTGTGCGGTCTTCGTGCTGCTGCACCGAATATTGGCGGAACGGGTGCGCGCCGAATCAGAGATACGCAGCGTGAACGAGGGGCTGGAAAAGCGCGTCGAAGAGAGAACGATACAGCTCGAAGAGTCCAACAAAGAGTTGGAAGCATTTTCTTACTCGGTCTCGCACGACCTTCGCGCGCCTCTGCGGCACATCAGCGGCTTTTCCGACCTTCTCCAAAAAAAGGCGGCGGGTCAACTGGATGCGACCAGTCAGCGCTATATTACGACGATCGCTGAGTCCGCCCAGAATGCGGGGGAACTCGTCGACAGTCTACTCTCTTTCTCACGGATGGGACGCGTCGAGATGCGGTCGAGCATCGTGGACATGCCTCAGCTGATCGATGAAGTGCGTCGCGGGCTCGAGGTCGAGACAATGGAACGCACTATCCACTGGGACATCGAGCCGCTCCCACTGGCACAGGGCGACCCTGCGATGCTGCGGCTCGTCTGGCAAAACCTGATCGGGAATGCCGTCAAGTATACGCGCAACACGCCTGAAGCGGAAATCCAGATCGGCAGCCGCCGCGAGGGAGAAGAGCAGATCTACTTTGTAAAGGATAATGGCGCAGGCTTCGATATGCGTTATGTCGATAAGCTATTCGGCGTTTTTCAGCGTCTGCATAGCAAGGAACAGTTCGAGGGCACCGGCATCGGACTCGCGCATGTACGGCGTATAATTCACCGACATGGAGGGCGTACGTGGGCGGAAGGCGAAACCGGGCAGGGCGCGACCTTCTCGTTTTCGCTTCCGATAATCGTGCCGACAACGGCGCCGATCGTCGAGCCCCCGATCATTGAGCCACTGGAGGAAAGGAATGGCGGACTTGATGCGAATACTTCTCGTTGAAGACAATGCAAACGACATTGAATTGACCTTCGCCGCATTGGAGGAGAACCATCTCGCCAACGAAGTCGTCGTTGTGCGCGATGGGGAGGAGGCGCTGGACTATCTGTACCGGAGGGGTGTCTACAAGCTGCGGGCGGAGGGCAATCCTGCGGTCGTACTGCTCGATTTGAAACTCCCGAAGATAGACGGACTGCAGGTTCTGGAAAAAGTGAAGTCGGATCCGGATCTCAAATCTGTCCCGGTGGTGATGCTGACGAGTTCGCGTGAGGAAGTCGATCTCGTGACAAGCTATGGACTGGGCGTCAATGCCTATGTAGTCAAGCCCGTAGATTTTAGCGAATTCGTCGGCGCGCTGAAAAAACTCGGGCTGTTCTGGGCAGTGATCAATCAGCCGCCGGTTGGCAGTATTTCGCGAACGCAGTAGGATAATTTTGATGCAGAGACTGCGTATATTGCACCTTGAAGACGATCCCTTCGACGCGGAATTGATTCTGGCGCAGCTCGAAGAGGGTGGCATCGCCTGCGAGATAACGCGTGTCGAGACACGTATAGACTATACCTCCGCGCTGGAATCTGACGGCTGGGATATCGTACTGGCGGACTATTCTCTGCCTTCTTTCGATGGTCTTACGGCGCTGGATTTGCTGCTTGGGCGAGGCGGCGAAACGCCCTTTATTTTCTTGTCCGGCGCATCGGGCGAGGAGCGGGCGATCGAGAGTCTGAAGCGTGGCGCGACCGACTATGTGCTGAAACAGCGCCTCGAACGGCTCCCGCCCGCCGTTCGCCGCGCGCTGAGCGAGGCACAGGAGCGCACACGCCGTCGTCAGACAGAAGAAGCCCTGAAGCGAAGTGAGGCGAGGCTCCGTGCCGTGATCGATCAGATGCCTGCGGGGGTAGTCATCGCGGAAGCCCCCTCCGGCGCGCTTCTGCTGGGCAACCACGAATCCGATCGCATCTTCCGGCATGACTTCATTCCCTCACCGAATGTAGAAGCTTATGGCGCGTGGAAGGTTTTGCACGCAGATGGCAGCTTCATGCCGCCGACGGACTACCCTATGGCACGGGCGATCATTTTTAATGAAACGGTAAAAGCCGAAGAGCTGCAGATCGAACGCGGCGATGGCACCCTGGCAAATATTCTGATCAATGCCGCGCCAATTCTCGATGAACACGGGCAGACTGTCGCGGGCGTCACTGCTTTTATCGACATCACTGCTCAGAAGCAGGCGGAGGCCGACCTTCGCGAAACCAATCGCCGCCTGAACGACACGCTGCAAAGCATCAGCGACGCTTTCATTTCGATGGATCCCGCCTGGCGTCTGACTTATATCAACGACAACGCGGCGCGGCTGCTTCAGAAGCCTGTCGACACGGTGGTAGATCATAATTTCTGGGAGACGTTCCCGGAGTTGATCGGCACACGCTTCGACACAGAATTCCACCGCGCGATCGCAAAAAATATTCGTGTCGCCTTCGAGGAAGTTTTCACGCCATCCGGTTCCTCCCGCGAGTTTCATTACGAGTGCACCTGTTATCCTTCGCCGAGCGGGCTGTCGGTCTACTTTCGCGATGTGACGGAAAATAAGCGACAGCAGGCAGAGATACAGGACCTGAATGTCCGGCTGCAGCGCGCGATGGCGGAGAGTCATCACCGTATCAAAAACAATCTTCAGGTGCTCTCCGCGCTCGTCGATATGCAGGCGATCAACAGCGGTGAACTGGTGCCGGTCGCGGAACTGCGCCGCATCAACCAGCATATCAGTTCGCTCGCCGCGCTCCACGATATGCTGACGCAGGAGGCGAAGGGCGACGCCGTGATGGATATCGTCTCACTCAAAACCGCACTCAAACAACTGGTCCCGATCATGCAGCAGACAGCGGGCGGGCGCCAGATCGTGCTGACGATCGAGGAAGCGTTTCTGCCGCTCAAAAAAGGCAGCGCGTTCGTACTGTTATTCAATGAACTCGTCAGCAACGCGATTAAACATGGGAATGGCGATATCGAAGTCTCGCTGACAGTCAGCGGGCAGAACGCCTGCCTGACGGTTAGCGACGATGGCGTCGGCTTTCCAGAGGGCTTTGCCGCAGACCAGGCGGCGAACACCGGACTAGAACTTATCGAGAGCATGGGACGCTGGGATCTCGAGGGAAATATCGAATACGAAAACAGAGAAAAAGGCGGAGCGAGCGTCGTGATCACATTTCCTGTGATGCCGATGGAAGCCAGACATTAAAATCAGAGAGCGCCTTCCTGTGCCTGTCGGTGTCTGCCCGATCTCGAAGCCTGGTTTGACACTTCCTCAGCCGAAGCATGGAGTATTGGAGGAAGCATCACTTGCGCGAAAAGATTTCGCGGCGCTATCCAGACAATTTCAAGACGATCGGAACTGCTGTGGGACGTATGTCGTCTGATACCTGAATTGTAATATAGTCCTCAGGAATTTCAATGCCAGACGATCTTACGCTTACGCCGCCAGAAAAAAACGCTCGCTCGCTCGTCCTCATTGTCGAAGATGTCGGGGTGCAAGTACGACTCGTTCAAATATGTCTCGAACGTGCCGACTATCGCGTCATCGCCGCGCGCGATGGCGCCGAAGCCTTACGTCAGGTGTTCGAGCATATGCCGGACTTGATTTTGCTCGATGTCGATCTGCCAGTACTAAACGGCTTTCAGGTGCTGGATACATTGCGCAAGGAGGAAGCGACTCGCAGTATTCCGGTCGTGATGCTGACAGCACACGCCAAGGATTCTGCGCTCTTTGCGCAGTGGGCAACGCAGGCAGACACGTTTTTGACGAAACCCTTCAGTCCGGACGCACTGCTGGAAACTGTACAGCAAGTGCTGGCGAGCCCACGCGAGCCTGCGCCTTCACCCCCACTGCTCTGACATGCCGACGGGTGAAAGCCGGATACGCCGGGCCGAGGGAGCATGTTCGACTTCGCTTCGAACATGCTTCACTGTCGTTCCACCCCACGTTCTTCAGACGATAACGCAGAATTTTCTTTTGCCGAGGAGACGAATGCCTCCCTTTCCGCACCAGCCTTCGTTAGACAGTTTGCCTGCTCCTACATCAAATCCGAATGCAATCACTAAAGCCGTAATTCCGGCCGCCGGTTTCGGGACACGTTTGCAGCCGCTCACGCGTGCGATCCCCAAAGAGCTGCTTCCGATCGGGCGTGAACCGGTGCTAGCACATATCGCTGCCGAACTGCGTGAAGCGGGCATCACCGACGCGCTTTTTATTATTTCCGCTCGCAAACCCCAGATCCGTGCCTATTTCGGTGATATTTATGATCCTGATCCCGGTGACGCGGTGCATCTGCCTCCGCTTCGCTGCCATTATCTCGAACAGCAGGAGCAGCGCGGTTCGGGCGACGCAGTGCTCTGCGCTGAGAAATGGGTCGGCGGGGACTCGTTCGTCGTCGCGTTCGGCGACAGCATCATCGAATCGCCACAGCCTGCCGCTCCGTTAAAGCGGTTGCTGGCAGCGCATCGGGCTTTTGGCTCCTCGGCGAGCGCATTGGTTGAAGCGATCGACCCACTGCAGGTCTCACGTTACGGCGTCGTTGCCCCACTGTTCTCGCCGGACAGACCTTCCTCAGTACCCAAAGTACCCAAAAGCGACCCTTTCGAGATCGTCGATATCGTCGAGAAACCCTCCGTTGAGGACGCTCCGAGCAATCTGGTCGTTGCGGCACGGTGGGTTTTCTCCTCGGCGATTTTCGATGCGCTTCACAGTGTCGGTATGGACGTGCGCGGCGAACTGAATATCCCCGATCCCGTGCGGAAGCTGCTTCGAACCGGCCATCGCGCGTGTGCCGCGCCACTGCTGCTCACAGGAAACGAAGCGCGTCGCGATATCGGCAGTTATGAAAGTTTCTTCGCACAGTTCGTTCGTGCTGCAATGCAAGACTCTGAGTGCGGCCTCGCAATCCGCGCTGTTGCAGCAGAAGAGCTCGCCCGTGTCGTACAGGGTCAGCCTGCACGCACGACATGATCGCTGCTCAATTTAGCAAAAAAGGGTACTCTTCAGCCATGACAGAATGCGCCCCTACCCGGCCATTCTCAAAATCTCTCTGTCTCGAAGCATCGGGACAGAGGGAGCAGATGCACCACACCCAATCTTCCACTTGAACAAAAGCAAAGGAGGGGCGACAGAAACTTTACCGCCTATTCAACCCGTGGCGTTGGGTTTCACAGTTCCAGACCGAAGTTTCAACCTCGTGTTTTAAGTTCGGCTGAATGGGTATAAAAATGGGCAGAAAGCTCGTATGATAGAAAATAAAATCGTTCGCGTACAGGTCATCGATTCGCACACGGGCGGTGAGCCGACCCGGGTCGTGATCAGTGGCGGTCCCGCGCTCGCGGGCAATACAGTCGCAATAAAGCGTGACGATTTTGCCGCGCACCACGATACGTTCCGATCGGCAGTGGTCAACGAACCACGCGGCTCGGAGGTGCTGGTCGGCGCGCTGCTTCTGGAGCCCATGGATCCCTCCTGTATGGCAGGAGTGATCTTCTTCACCACTGTCGGATGCCTCGGGATGTGCGGGCACGGCACGATCGGGCTAATCGCGACGCTCGCGCACAGGGGACTTATTCAGCCTGGAATCCATCGTCTCGAAACCCCTGTAGGCATCGTCACGGCGGAACTGCACGATTCTGGCGAGGTCTCCGTTCAAAATGTTCCCTGCTATCGCTATGCCAAACAGGTTCCGATCGAGGTCGCTGGATACGGGCGTATAGTGGGCGACATCGCCTGGGGCGGGAACTGGTTCTATCTCGTCGAAGAGCATGGTCAGGAAATCACGCTCAGCAATGCGGCGCATCTGACTGCGTTCACAACGCGAATAAAGCGGGCGCTATTGTCCCAGGGAATCACCGGCGCAGGCGGTCAGGAGATCGACCATATCGAGCTTTTCGCGCCTTCAAATCTGTCCGGCGTACAGAGTAAAAACTTCGTTCTCTGTCCGGGCGGATCCTATGACCGCTCGCCATGCGGAACCGGCACGAGCGCGAAATTGGCGTGTCTCTACGCCGACGGGAAACTGGGTGTCGGCGAGACATGGCTTCAGGAGAGTGTGATAGGCAGCGTGTTCGCGGGCTCGGTCGCGATTATAGACGGCAAAACCATACCGACCATTCGCGGCAGAGCCTATATCAATGCAGAGTCGACCCTGCTTCTCGACCCTGCCGATCCCTTCTGCTATGGCATCCGCACAGACAGAGCGAAATGAGGATTTTATGGCTTCAGAGTTAAGTATTGTCGAATATATGTGCGATCAGATGAGCGGCGCAGGGCGGATCGCCTTCAAGAAAATGTTCGGCGATTACACGGTCTACTGCGATGACAAAGTCGTCGCGCTCATTTGTGACAATCAGCTGTTCGTGAAGCCGACATCTGCTGGACGCTCCGCAATTGGCACGGTTGTCGAAGCGCCGCCTTACGAGGGTGCAAAGCCCTGCTTCCTAATTGAAGACCATCTGGACGATCGTAAGTGGCTTTCCGATCTGATTCAGGCAACGGCTAACGAGCTTCCGTTGCCGAAGCCCAAGAAACCGAAAGTCAAAACAACGGGGAAATGACGCAGGCGTAGTCTTGCAGGAAACCTTGACTTTTGGGCAGGTATAAGTCATTGGGCTTAGTCGTTGATTTGCGTCTGGAGGAGGAACAGCTCTTGGAGAAGATGAGGATCGCTGCATCTTATTCGAGCACAGTGGGAGCAAGAAGGACTTGAGATCGTTCCATAGCCACCATGAACCCCACGGCCTGGACATGGCTGCATAAAATGCCACAATGCTTCAACTCAAGAAACCCTGCGCTACGGACATGAAGGATCAAGGGGCACAATGACAGCTAGCACATTTAGCAAAAACAAATCTTCAAACACGATACTAATGTGTTGGCTTGGTGCAGGCGTATTGACGCTGCTCTGCATGTTGCCGACTGCGTCCTTCGCACTGTCGCAAAATCCTCCATCAGCCCCTGGCGCCGTGCAAGACATTCGACTGCGCCACATCTCCTCCTCTGACACGCATTCCATTGGGAAAGTGGAAATCAAGGCATCGCTGCGTTACGGCAATTCAGGCGTTTTCGATCCGGACAGAGTGCAGGAGGGGGATTGGACTGGTATTACTTTTGTCATTATCAATCACGCAAGCAAGCGGTTCCTCTTCAATGACCAGTTTGTGCGGATAGATTTAGAAGGCGGAGGGCACGTTACTGCCGATCAAAGTGACACCATGCACGGCACACCGTTCGTTACAACACTGGTGGAACCGGGCGCACGCCAGATCGTAACACTAGGACCATATGGATGGCGTCTGCCTGTCAAAGATATAACATACAGGCAGAACAATCATCGGCTGGAATGGAAATGCTCGCCTGATAAGGCGAAGCATGTCACAGTCTCAATGCGCATTCCTGCGGTTCACTTGCACTACTCGATTAACGATCTGGGTACGCTGGGCGGTTCGGCGAGTGGGGCACTTGCTATCAACGACCATGGCGATATCGTAGGGTGGGCGGAAACGCCTGCGGGCAAAGACGGCCAGCATCGTCATGCCATCCTTTGGCGAAATGGCAGCATGGTAGATATAGGAGAGGGAGAAGCTAACGCCATCAACCAGATAGGACAAGTGGTCGGCAGGCTGGAAAACAAGGCGTTTCTGTACCAGAATGGCAAAGTGCAACTGCTGCAAACTTCCGAGGTGAACTCCGGAGAGGAAGCGCACAATGAAGCGAGCAATCAGGACAGGAGTAATGCGGTCGCCATCAACGATAAGGGCCAGATTGCCGGTTGGACATCAGGAGCGCACTCCGTGATCTCGTGGGTATGGCAGGATAGGCAAGTGCACTGTTTTCCCGACGCAATAGTCATGGATATCAACAACAAAGGCCATCTGGTTGGACAGTGGAAAAGTCATCCTGGCCTGTACGCCGATGGCAAATGGCGGGACCTGGGAACGCTTGGCGGCGAACGCGGCATCGCATCGTATATCAATGCAGACGACGAAGTATCCGGCTCTGCAGATACTGCTGAACTTTACGATACGGGCGATGACAGGGCGGGATCCTACGCGCCGCTTGCTGCCCCGTTCGTATGGAGGAACAGCAAAATGACTCGTCTCTCGGAACAGTGGGGGGCTCATTGGAAAGGCGAACCGACTGCGGTCAACAATGGCAAATTTTTCAGAGTGTTTCCTTATGTGCCCGATGGTACCGGCGGTTTGCGCCACTTCACGCAACTATTGCCCACCTCCAGCAAATGGACTAACCTGAGAGCGTCAGCCATCAACCGGAAGGGCCAGATTGTCGGAGTGGGTAAGATCAACAATATTTGGCGCGCCTTTCTGATGTCGCCAATCGACTCTGCAGCCACCCTAGACACAAAGTAAATGCTCATAAGATGCGGGGCGCTCTCTGTTTGAAAGCGCACGTCTGTCGGAGAGCAGGCAGGACATTGAGATTGAGGGGGCATCGGATCAGATCGAAGGAGCTTCCTGCCCCTTGTTGATCGAAACGGATGAGCAGAGCAGTAAAGAAGCCCTACGTGCCAGCACAATCGAAGAAGCGACCGACATGATCGTAACTTACCTGAAGTCTGTCAGAGAGGGCATACTCTGCCGTCTGACAGGTGAATTCTGGTGGCCACAATGGAAAACCATGGAAGCTGAACTACGAACTCTTTTCGATCAAATTGAACATCAGCAGTGCGAAATTAACGAAAACCTCCTGATGCTGAGTGAGGCGCAGTTGACATGGAAGCCTAAAGCCTCTGCCTGGAGCATCAGGCAGATCGTCGAACATCTCATGCTGTGCGCGGAAATATTCGGACATGCAGAAAAAGGTGTACCGGCGAAACCCGAAGCGATGATGTTTCGCATCATACCACCTCGTTGGCGGTTTGCGATGGCATTGAGCGCGCTGAAGCACAATGTCGTCCTGCCATTTCCCTCACCTGTACTCGAACCGCAGGGAAATGAACGACTTTCCGATCTGCTCTTCCGCTGGGGCATGGCGCACTCCGCGATGGAACATGATCTAAGTATGTTGTATGGTGACGAGAGTCGCTACTCGCATCCGGTGCTCGGCTCGTTGTCCGCCGCGCAGATGCTGGAGCTGGGATGCGTCCACACAGCCTATCATGTACGGCAAATGGAAGCGTTACAGCGCGATCCGGCCTTTCCTACCAGGTCTGACACTGAGCGTCCGGCGTTATGGATCGAACAGGAAGATTATGTTTGGGATCCAGAGCTAAAACAGTGGATGGAAGACAATCCTGAAGAATAGAGCAGACAATGGCTGATGGGGAGTTGGCGAATAACAAGTCGATACTGGTTCTCGGCGGCGGCGTGATCGGGCTGTGTACTGCTTACTATGCGATGCAGGCAGGGCACAAAGTGACGATCGTCGAGCGCGGCAAACCCGATCATGACAGCTGCTCGCTCGGCAATGCAGGGATGATCGTGCCAAGCCATTTCGTTCCGCTCGCAGCGCCCGGTATGGTTACGATGGGGCTCAAAATGATGCTCGATCCCGAAAGCCCGTTCACTGTCCGCCCACGCCTCGATGCCGACCTGATGCGCTGGGGATGGAATTTCCTGCGCGCCGCCAACGCCGCGCACGTCGCGCGAACTTCCCCGTTGCTGCGCGACATGAGCCTCCTGAGCCGCAAGAGTTACGAGGAGCTTTCGGCGCAGTACGGGAACTCGTTCGGCCTCGTCCAGAAGGGGCTGCTGATGCTCTGCAAATCGGAGTCTACGCTGTCGGAAGAGAAACACATGGCAGAAAAGGCGCACGCGCTCGGTCTCGCCGCGGAAGTCCTTACGCCGGAAGAGACGGCGGCGCTCGATCCTGGAATTGACATGAACATTGCAGGCTCGGTCTATTTTCCGCAGGATTGCCACCTCGATCCGAGAAGGTTTGTCGTTGCGCTGACGAAGAGTCTGACGGAGGGCGGTGCAAAGTTTCTGTGGGGCACAGATGTGCGGGGCTGGAAGACAGCGGAAGCACAAGTTCAGTCGGTCGAGACGAGTGGCGGCAGTCTGACTGCTGACGAGTATGTGCTGGCGGGCGGCTCATGGTTCGCCGAAATGGCGCGCGGTCTGGGTCTGCGACTTCCCTTGCAGGCAGGCAAAGGCTACAGTCTAACGCTGCAAACGCCGCGACAACTCCCGATGATATGCTCGATAATGGCGGAGGCGCGCGTAGCCGTCACGCCGATGGGCGGCACGCTTCGCTTTGGCGGAACGATGGAGATTTGCGGATTGGATACGACCGTCAACGCGGCGCGTGTGCGCGGAATCATCAAGTCGATACCCGACTTTATGCCCGCCTTCACACCCGAAGACTTCCGAGAAGTGCCCGTATGGACAGGCCTGCGACCGTGTTCGCCGGACGGTCTGCCCTATATTGGACGCCCTGCCCGCTACCGTAATGTCGCGATTGCGACGGGTCACGCGATGATGGGGCTCAGCCTGGGTCCCGTCACTGGCAAGCTGATGGCGGATATACTTTCGGATAGACAGCCAACGCTCGACATCAGTCTGCTCAGTCCTGATCGCTACGCCTGAGGTGGACATAAATGGGAATAAAGTGGAGGGTGTTGTACAATGACCGGTGATCATAATAATCAGAGCAGCGAATTGGAACTGACAGGCAGGCATTCGGTTGCGGGTGAATGGCGGATCGGACAGGGCAAATCGTTCTGTGCAATCGAAGCAAAAATGGGAACCGCGCTTTCTCCCACCTTCCACGAAGCCGGCGCGGCAGAGGTCGAGGCGGCGGTCGGCGCGGCAAAAGCTGCGTTTCAGCAGACACGTACTCTGCCGCCTGCACGCCGGGCAGAAATGCTTGAAGCGATCGCAGCAAGTATCGAGCGGCACACCGACGCTCTGATTGCGCGGGCTGGCATGGAGAGCGGGCTGCTAGAGGCGCGGCTGAAATCGGAACTCGGGCGCACGATCGGGCAGTTTCATCTTTTTGCGGGTGTCGTACGCGAAGGCGCATGGGTAGATGCGGTGATCGATACAGCAGATTCAGCGCGTCTGCCCATGCCGAAGCCTGATCTGCGCAGAATGCTGCGGCCGCTCGGTCCGGTCGTCGTCTTCGATGCAAGTAACTTTCCGTTTGCCTATGGAGCGTGCGGAGGCGATACCGCCTCCGCGCTCGCGGCAGGGTGCCCTGTGATCGTCAAATCGCATCCCGCGCATCCCGGCACCGGCGAGATTTTCGCCATCGCTGTCGCCGAAGCCCTCGAGAAAACGGGACTGCCTGCCGGACTATTCTCCCTCCTGCAGGGCGCAGGGATCGAGATTGGAGCACTTCTGACGCAGCACCCGGATGTGGAAGCGGTCGGCTTTACCGGGTCACTCGGCGCCGGACGCGCCCTCTTCGATCTGGCGAGCGCGCGTCCGCGCCCGATCCCCGTCTACGCCGAAATGGGCAGCGTCAATCCACTGGTCATTCTTCCCGGCGCACTGGACGAGAGGCTGGAAACCATAGTCGAAGGGCTATCGCTCTCGATCACGGTGGGCGGCGGGCAGTTCTGTACGAAACCAGGACTGGTATTCTACGTAGGAAATAAAGTTGCGAATGACGCTGGGAGTAAAACTGAAACAAGTAGCGGCAACGATCTGGACAGCAGGTTTGTGGATTCATTGACGGCGAAAATGATGTCTGTTCCGGCAATAACGCTGCTCAACGCGAGCATTCAGAAACGGTTTGCACAACGGGTGACAGATATTACTGGCGTCGATGAAGTGGAGACGAAGGTTACGGGCACGTTCCGTGGAAATGCCGATGCCAGCCCTTCCTTGATGACAGTGGATGCTGGTGTCTGGCAGCGCAATCCGACACTCCACGAGGAGGCGTTCGGACCTGGTGCGCTGCTTATCCGCTGTCGCGATACGGCTGAACTTCTCTCGGTACTGGAATCGGTGTCGGGTCAGTTGACAGGCTCGCTTCACGTCGGTGCGAAAGATGATCCCGAAACTGTAAGAGCGATCGCGGATGTTCTGGAACAGCGGGTAGGCAGACTTGTTTTCAATGGATATCCGACTGGCGTCGAAGTGGGCAGGGCGATCATACACGGCGGTCCTTACCCGGCAACCACTGCCGCAGGAACGACCTCGGTTGGTTCGGCGGCGATACTGCGGTTCGTACGCCCCGTCGCCTACCAGAACATGCCCGACGTCCTTCTGCCGCCTGCCCTGCAGAACGCGAACCCGCTCCACATCCGCCGCACTGTGAATGGACAGCAGACCGAAGCTGCGATATAGCTATGGAAAATGGTTTCCTTCCTGGCAGCTCTTCAGCCTGAACTTATTACACGGGACGGAATCCCGGTCTGGATTTGGCTTTACAAACAGGAGACATGAAAAGACATGATCGCAGAAAATGAACTGGCAACGACGCCCACAAACAGCCTGAAGGCATCACACCTGAAGGCATCGCACGAAGAAACGGAAAGCCTCAAGATGTCTACCGAGGAGCATATCGGCAGTGTGATCGAAAAATACAAGCAGTACATGAACCCCGGACTGGCGAGACTGATGCAGTTCGGAGGCTTCGGTGACGTCGAGGTCAGCGCACGAGGCTGTGTCGTCACGATGGCATCGGGGACGGAATACCTCGATTTTGTTGGCGGCTATGGCGTGTTTTCGCTCGGTCACTGTCATCCGCGGGTGATCGAAGCCGCAAAACGGCAGCTCGATCTGATGCCACTCTCGACACGCACTTTTTTCGGCGAACCACAGGTGCTGCTCGCCGAACGACTGGCGCAGCTCGCGCCCGGTGACCTGCAGTACACGTTCTATTCGAACAGCGGCGCCGAGGCGATCGAAGCAGCAATCAAGATGGCGCGGATCACGACCGGCAAAACCGATTTCATCAGCACGATCGGCGCCTATCATGGCAAATCAATGGGCGCGCTCGCCGCCACAGGGCGCGAAAAGTATCGCAAACCGTTCGAGCCGATGGTACCGGGTTTCTCGCACGTGCCTTACAACGACCTTCCGGCGATGGCGGCTGCGATCACTGAGCGTACTGCCGCCATCATGATCGAGACAATTCAGGGCGAGGGGGGCATCATCGTCGCGGAACCAGGCTATATAGCCGGGTTGCGCGCACTGTGCGATCAGCACGGACTGCTGCTGATCGCCGATGAAGTGCAGACGGGCCTCGGGCGTACTGGTAAAATGTTCGGCGTGAACCATGACGGCATCGCGCCCGACATTATGTGCCTAGCAAAAGCGCTCGGCGGCGGTGTGGTTCCGATCGGGGCAACGATGGGTACGGCAAAAGTGTGGGAGCGAACTTTCGGCGCGAACCCGCTGATCCATACCAGTACCTTCGGCGGCAATCCGCTCGCCTGCTCTGCCGGTATCGCCGCGCTCGACGTGATCCATGAAGAGAATCTGCCTGCCCGTGCAGTTGCACGCGGCGAGCAGCTGCTGGCTGGCCTTCGCGCGGTGCAGCGGGAGATTCCCGGCACGCTCAAAGAGGTGCGCGGACTGGGATTGATGATCGGCGTCGAGTTCGAGGTGGTAGACGCTGCCGAACTAACAATCAACCTGATGGCTGGTCTGGGCATTATCGCCGCCTACACGCTCAATAATCCGAAGGTGATCCGCTTCGAGCCGCCCCTGATTGTGACCGCCGAGCAGATCGACCGCGCTGTCGCCGCCTTCCGAGAGGCTGTCTCGGGCGCGTCAGCGATGCTGGAGGGGCTCGAGGAGTAGGAAAGAGTAGGGAATCCGGTAACGATATACCCCGCCTTTTTTCTCTCACTCTCAGACGTCAGTTATATCTGTTTCCCCTCCTTTTCTTCTGTTCAAGGAGGGGGAGTATCACGCATGCCGCGTCGGACTTCGCCGCTCCCGATCGGGATTGCTGCCCTCTATCTCTTTCATTCCTCAATGTCGTTTATTTTGAGTCCAACAATAGACCTGACTATCCCTCCGACTTACGCCAAAACTGCCGACAATTATGCAGGCACACTCCACCCCGTGACGGTGTTTTGAATACTGGACACAGTTACCGGCTTTAAGTTCAAGAGGGATTTTCAACGCATGTACACTGCGCGTAAACTTCTGGGCGACTTGCTCGTCGCCAACAAAATGATCACCGCCGAGCAGTTAGAAACTGCGCTTACACTTCAGCGTAAACAGTTCCAGCCGCTCGGACAGATACTAATCCAGCAGGGCTTTATCCCTGAGGAACGTCTGCTGCAGATCTGCGCCCTGCAAAAAGGCGTCAGCCCCTGGCATCTGCAAACCGCTCCGCCGACACCGGACGCGCTCAAACGCGTCCCTGCGAATACTTGCCGCAGCTACTGCCTCCTGCCAGTTCAAGTCAAAGACAATCAGCTTCTGGTGCTGGCAATGCGCGATACGAACGATGTCGATGCCGTCGATATGGTGCGCAACATCACCAAAATGCGGATCGAACCGGTCCTCGCCACCGAGGAGCGACTGCTTCAGGCGATCGATACCGCGCACGGCTCACGCTCGCTTGCGATGGGGGATGTAAGCAAACTAGTCACGCAGGCGATGGGCGAATTTGCGACAACCAAAGAGGGTCCGAAAACTAAAGAGGGCATGATTCAGGAGGCGGAGGCGCGCCCTGTCGTCAACCTCGTCAATCAGATGCTGACCGATGCCGTCCATGCCCATGCTTCCGACATCCATGTCGAGCCGCGCAAAGATCGCCTCGAAATCCGCTACCGGATCGACGGTCAGCTGCAGCAGGTGCATGAGCTGCCCTCTTCGCTGCAGCCTGGAATCATCGCGCGTCTAAAAATCATGGCGCAGCTCGATATCGTCGAATACCGCGTTCCGCAGGATGGGCGCATCGGGCTCGAGATGGACAGGCGCACTGTAGATATGCGCGTCTCGGTGCTGCCCAACTACTACGGTCAGCGGATCGTGCTGCGAATTCTCGATAAGAGTATTGCGCTGAGAACGCTGCCCGATCTCGGCTTTTCGGAGCATAACCGCCTGCTGTTCGAGGATATGATTCGCAAACCGCACGGTGTCGTGCTGGTTACAGGACCGACCGGTTCGGGCAAAACGACTACGCTGTATGCGGCGATCAACGCGCTCAAACAAAAATCCAATAACATCATGACCTGCGAGGACCCCGTCGAGTACGATCTCGACGGCATCAATCAATCTCAGGTCAACGAGAAAGTCGGACTGACCTTCGCGGCGCAGCTCGGCGCAATCCTGCGGCAGGACCCGGACATCGTCCTTGTCGGCGAAATCCGAGACAGCGAGACGGCGGAGACGGCAATTCGCGCCGCGCTTACCGGACACCTTGTGCTCAGCACACTGCACTGCAACGACGCGCCGAGCGCGATTCCGCGCCTCACCGATATGGGCATCGAACCCTATCTGCTCAGCACCGCACTCGTCGGCACAACCGCGCAGCGCCTCGTGCGAATACTCTGCACGCATTGCAAGGAGCAGTACGCACCGACACCCGATGAACGCGCCCTCATCGCTTCCTATAGCGAGAGCGACGACATTCCGCTGCTGTTTCGTCCGACCGGCTGCATCAAATGCAGTCAGACGGGCTATCATGGACGCATCGGCATCCACGAGGTATTCCCGACGCCGCATGAGGTACAGCGCGTGATCGCCGAACATCATTCCGTCGAGATGACGCGTGAGGTGGCGGCGCAGTATGGCTATCGCCCGATGCAGATGAGCGCGGTCGAACGCGTGTTGTCCGGTCATACTTCGCTCAATGAGGTGCGGCGTGTCGTCTATCTGGAGACGCCCACGCTTCGTTCGGCAAAGCCAGTGCTGCTCAAAACGGCCTGAAAGCGCGACAGAACCGATGATGTTGTCGCTGCCCTGGCGCCTTCTTCACAAAGAAGGCGCCAGGGCAATGTATTTTCTCTCGCTGCTTTGCTTTCTTTATTGAGTAACGATGCAGCCGGTCTCAGTACACGGGTTGACCTTTTCCAGAATTCCCTCTCCGTTCGTGCCTCACTGAGAGAGGGGATCAGGCACGCTACCGTCACCGATATTGTCATCCCTTTTCCAACGAGCTTGCGAGTGGCGAGCAAAGGGGGATGAGGGCTCATTGTCTCACCCTCTTCCCGAAGCCTGGGGAAATTGGGTCGGGGCGAACGGTTACACGAGGCTCTCAGGATTCGCAAACGCTTGTTATGCAGGGTACGGTTCCGACTGGTGTGACGAGGTTCACACATTCGCTGTGCCGTAGACGATACTTGCTGTGGTGCGAGCCGCGCTACAATAGTAGGTGTGGGAAGTTCCATAGTTACACCGTACCAACACAGCGCAGTTTTTGAACCTGGAGGGGTTTAGGACGAGGTGTCCTGACTGCGAATGTGCCGAGAGCATGCAAGGAGTGCTGCCGTTATGTGTTCCAAACAAAAAACCGATCGAGTTTCCAATCAGATTTCCAAACGAATTTCACTGAAACCACTGTTTCTTTCTGAAGAAGAAGCCCTGGCGATGTTAGATCTGTGCCTGATGAGCGCGACCGAAACTGATACGACAAAAGATCGCGCAATTATGAAGTTGACTGATCTGGTGCGCTGCTACCTTAACGAGGATCTGCTGTCTTCGTATGGCATGTCCGCTGAAGATATCGCCGACGGAGAAAACGATGAGGCAGAAGAGACGCAGGTCGAGGAAGCTTTCGATGAGGAGGATTCGCGACCGCAGACGGTTCCTTTACGGGATCTGACGGAGATTCTGGATCGATTGGATTCAGACTATGCCCTGACTCTCGGCGATCGTTTGATCGGAGAGGATCCGCACTGGCTGAGTACGCCCAACAGAGCGTCGATCCGCTCTGCACACGTTCTACGCACGATGAAACAGTACCCACACCTGCTGCCACAGTAGCGATGCAGTAGCGAGCGCGGAATGGAAGAGTGATGCGCGGCAAGTGGATCCCTTCTTAAGTTGAGTTTCACCTCGGTTTCCTGGTAACGGGAAAACCGAGGTGTTTTTGTTTGTTCTGCAAACGTTGGTTGACAGCGCAAGGGGTAGGTGCTACAATTCCGTCATGCGAACCGACTTCGGCATACTCACGCATAATGTGGTTTCGATGCGCGGCGCGCCGGTTAGCAATAGCGAGCAGGTCAGTCAGGCGCTGTTCGGCGAAGTTGTGACGTGGCTCGAGGAGCGCGATGGGTATGTGCTCGTCGAAACGGAGGACGCGTATCGCGGGTGGGTCTGGCGGAAGCACCTGCGTCCCTACATGCCTGGACCGAGCGGCGCACGTTTTCCCTTCGACGAATATCCGGCAGACGCATATAGCGTCACCTCACTTTTCGCGGATGCGAAAGCAGTCAGGGGCATCAATCCGGTTGGCGTGTATCTGGAAACGAAACTGGTTTTTGGTACCGTTGGTCGTGTCGACCGTGATGAACAGATAGAAGACGGATGTGTGCTGCTGGCGATTCCATACGGCTCGGAATGGATCGAGCTCTCATCGCAGATGGTCATGGTTTCTGTCCCTGCAGACAGTGTAACGCGACTATCCGAGCGAAAAAAAGACGCTGCAGGTGATACTGTTTCCATTTTCGACGGTGAAGCAGCCTGCCAGCTTGCGCGACGCTTTCTAGGCGTACCGTATCTCTGGGGCGGCGGAACGCCTTTCGGCTTCGACTGCTCCGGTTTTGTACAGCGCATTTATAAAACATTCGGTATCGTCCTGCCGCGCGATGCACATCTACAGGCGGCGTCACCGCTCGGTCAGTACACTGCAGAAAACGAGCAGGAGAATACTCCGAGTAAGCCTGTCATTGCTGGCGATCTCGTATTCTTCAGCGGTCAGCAGGATCCTCTCAAACGCGGCATCACGCACGTTGGAATGGCGCTCAACGCGAATTGCTTTATCCATGCCGTCGGAAAAGATGGGGTCGTGATCACACATTTCGATGCGCCTGAACATCGCAGCCAGTATGTTTATCGCGGCGCATGGCGATACGGGGAAGGGTAGTCTGTTAGTCTCTCTGTTGCTCTCGCAACGCGATCGACTGTACTGGCAGGAAAGGAATTCGAGCGTGAATCCTGAAGATGTGGTCGAGCTCTATTCACTGCTCATAGAGCACGGTGTGCATACGTGGGTGGATGGCGGGTGGGGCATCGATGCACTGCTCGAAACGCAGACGCGCTCTCATAAAGATTTGGATTTAATGGTCCGTCATGATGACCTTTCAACCTTGACGCAAATACTCGCGCCACGAGGTTTCACTCTGAAAAATATCTGGGATGAAAACCGATGGACAAGGTTTCCAGTACCTGCTCTGCTGATTGCCAGAGGAGAGGCTCCGCTGGAAATTGCCACCGCCTTTGTGCTGAAGGATGGACGCGGCTGCGAGATCGATGTCCATGCCTTCGTTTTCGATGAGCGGGGTTACGCAACACCCTGCTGGAACACAGAATGCTCCTTCTCGTCCGACGCGTTCAAAGGGAGCGGCATAATCGGAGGTATGGCTGTGCGCTGTATGTCGGCACAATGGCAGATGTCGACTCACTCCGGCTACACTCTCCAGAACAAAGACTTTCACGATATCCGTCTGCTCCATGAGCGGTTCGGGATAGCTTATCTGCCGGAACATTCGGAGGTTTTCAGTAATCTGTAACAGGGGAATTCGAAGCAGGAAACAAAATTTCGATCGTAAACAACGCGTGCGATAGCGAAAATAATGGCACTTATTCGGTATTTGTGACAGCCTCCGCGAAGGCTCGGGTGTAATTCACTTCCAGCTTACAAACCCGGACGGAGTGGTAAACAGTTCCGATAGTATAAGGAATAAAAGGACTATTATGCAGAAACGACCCTATGGAAACACGGGCGAGAGCCTCTCGATGATCGGTTTTGGCGGGATTGTGGTGATGGGTGCGGAGCAGGCGGAAGCGGACCGCCGCGCACAGGAGGCATTCGATCGAGGCATAAACTACTTCGATGTAGCGCCTTCCTATGGAGATGCCGAAGCGCGTCTCGGTCCCGCAATTGTCGGTCTGCGGGACCAGATTTTTCTTGCCTGCAAGACAGGCAAACGCACGAAGGACGAGGCCGCCGCAGAGCTGCATAGTTCGCTCAAGAATCTCCAGACCGATCATTTCGATCTCTACCAGCTCCATGCCGTGAGCAGTATCGAGGAGGCGCAGACCTGTCTCGGAGCCGGCGGCGCACTCGAAGCCTTTGTCGAAGCCCGAGCAGCCGGACTGATTCGGCATCTGGGATTCTCCGCACACTCCGCCGAAGCAGCTCTTGTGCTGATGGAGCAGTTTGACTTCGACTCCGTGCTTTTTCCGCTCAACTATACGACGTACCATAAGGCAGGCTTCGGCCCGCAGGTGATGGAGATGGCGCAGCGCAAAGGGGTTGCGCGTCTCGCCCTCAAGGGCATGGCACGCGGTCCATGGACCGAGGGCGCCGACCGCTCTGTCGCGCAAAACGCCTGGTACGAGCCGCACATCGACACCGCAGACGCGGAACTCGCGCTGCGCTGGACGCTGTCGCAGCCCATTACAGCGGCGATCCCGCCCGGCGATCCGCGCCTGTTCCGGCTCGCGCTCGATATCGCCGATCGTTTCACTCCGCTCGATGAAGCTGAGCGCGCCGCTGTGGTCAAGCGGGCCAGTACCGAAACACCGCTCTTCACGCTTACTGCCTGAGACATCGAGATACGGTATACTATGTCGATAACGGGTGATGCGAAACGTCGGATGCATTGCTGATGTACACATTGCTGATGCACAAAGGATAGAATAGATGAAAATCGCTTCATGGAAATCAGTGGCGATCCTCGCGCTGATCGTGCTGCCACTTGGCGCAATGGCGCAGGGCAAGCCCACTGGCAAAGACACCGGCAAGCCAAAGCCACCGAGCGCCGCTCCCTCGTCGCTTGATGAGTCGCTGAAACAGGCGCCGAAACTCGATGCAAAACTGGTTCCGCTGGATAAGGCGTTCACGGCCGCCGCCGCGAAACTCAAGAAGTCGCCAAAAGACGCCGCCGCGAAAAAAGCGTATGTGACCGCTGCCTACACCTATGGCTCTGCGGCAGAGTACAGCGACACACTGTCTCCGAGAATCAGGTACCGCGCCGCGCTGCTGCTCTACCGCAAAGCGCTGGCTGTCGATCCGAAGCACAAAGAGAGCCTTGCCGAAAAACAGAAAATCGAGGACATCTACAAGACAATGCCTGGTGGCATACCGAAGTAGACAAGTAGACAAAAAGTCCAACAAAAAAGCTAAACAGAAGGTCGCCAAAATACCGATAGTAAGGGGAGCAGCGCGTATGTGCAGCTCCCCTCATTTGCCTCTTCAAAAAATAGCGGCGAGAATTATATTGCGACGATTAAGATTGCCGGTGAAACGCACGGAGCCGATCTTGCGTAATCTATAAGTGTTGCCGATTTTTTTGTTCACCCATCCGTGTCATTTGCTCGTGCTCCTGCAAAGCAAGTCGGGCAGAAGTGGGCATGCTCGAGCAGTCGAGTCACGCACAAGAACTGTGTCTAAGCAGGATTTTCCCTGCTGAAAGAGGAATCAATCCTGCATATAATAATCTATGGCTGTAACCCCCCGCCGCCTCGTTTGTAGATAGCTCATTTTCCTTTTTCGTAATTTATATGTTTCGTTGTTTCCGTTTTTCGTTGTTTCCCATTTTCAGATGTGTCTATAGACATCACATCAAACCAATTTCAACCCGTTTTTCAGGTCAGGAGGTCCCCGTTTATGGGCAGAAACGTATGGGCGTGCGCGGTAATAATGCTCGCAACGCTCCCCTGCGCTACCAATGTGGCACAGGGCAAACCAATCAGTGACGAAGTCAAAAGTGCAGCCAAAACTCCCGCTGCAGACACTGCCAGAAAAGCGGACAAATCCGTTTTGGTCTATAAAGCGCAGGTCAAGCGCTCTGCACACTACAAAAGTGAAGGCTCGCTGAATGTCGAAGCGGGCGGTCAGAAGGTTGTGCTCGAACTCAAACAGGTCGAGAACCAGACAGTCACCGAAGTCGCCGACAATGGCAACATCACTCGTGAGAGCAAAACGGAGCTTTCGGAAGTCACCTTCAACGGGATGAAAAGCCCTGCGGAAGATCTGAGCAAGCGGACGGAAACGTACACGATCACGCCGACCGGTACGCTCGTCAGCTACAAAACCGCCGATCCAGACAACGCAAAGACCCAGGCACGGCTATCAATCGCGAATACGATTGTCTTTCCTGCTACGCCGATCGGTGTCGGCGACAAATGGGTACATGAATACAAAGCGGACAACGACCTCGGAACGCACGATGCCCACGCGGACTTCGAAGTGCTCAGCGCAGACAAAGTCGGTGGCGTCGACACATTCAAAATCAAGATGACGTTCAAGGAAGCCGACGCGAATACCCCGCTCGGAACTGCTGGAACATACATCGTCGAAAAAATATCCGGCGATACGATCAACGCGGATTTCGAGATTGAAAACCTCAAATTGGGCGGAGATATGGGGCCATCGGCAAGCGGCAAGATTCATGTCGAGCGCACAGACGGCTCGCTCTATGACCCAAATGCAAAACCTGGCGATACGAAAGCGCCCGACAAACCCGCCGACACCAAAACCCCTCCTGCAAAGCCCGGCGATGCCAAAACCGGTGACGGCAAAACGCCTCCGGTAAAACCCGCCGACGCAAAGCCTGAAGTCAAAAAAGAGAAGACGATCGACGATACCGTCAAGGACTACGAGAAGCTGCCCGGTCTTTTCACGCTCTATCGCAAAAAAGAGAACGGACGGGAGACGATATACGCTGAAGTCAAGGAAGACCAGCTCGATAAGCTGATGCTGCTCGAAGCGACCGCAAGCACAGGCACCTCCAGCCAGGTCGTCGCCGGTAACCCGATCAATGACATACTGTTCAAGTTCGTCAAGAGCGAAGACGATAAACTGCTGATGGTCACGCCCAACATCAGTTTCCGCGCAAAAGACGGTACGCCGATCGCCCGCGCCATCAAGCGTTCGTTCGCCGATGCCTACCTCGAATCGTTCAAGATCGAGGCGAAACAACCCGATCGCAAATCGCTGCTGATCAATATCAGCGAACTGTTCCGTGGCGACATCGCACAGGTCAGCCAGCTTCTTTCGGGCGGCGGTGGCGGCATAAGTGCGCTGTTAGGCGGCGGGGGCGGATCGTATGGCATGGACCGCGAGAAGACCTACATCGCCTCGATCAAGAGTTTCCCTGAGAACATCGTCGTCGATACGCAGTACCATTTCACTGGTCGCGGCTCCGATCCGGCGCTCGCCGATGGGCGCAGTGTGCCATTCCGCGTCAACTATACGCTGTTTGCACTGCCCGACAATGGGTATCGCCCTCGTCTCGCAGACCCGCGCGTCGGTTACTTCCTGACCGATTACCAGAGCTACGATAACGACTCCCTCGACGACACGATGGTGCGCTACATCTACCGCTGGGATATGCAGAAGCTGAATCCGGAACTGCCGATGTCGCAGCCGAAAAAGCAGATCGTGTTCTGGCTCGACAACGCGATCCCGCTCGAATACCGCGACACAGTGCGCGAAGCGCTGCTGATGTGGAACAAGGCGTTCGAGAAAGTCGGTATCCGTGATGCGATCCTCGTCAAGCAGATGCCCGACAACGCCGACTGGGATCATGCGGATATGCGCTACAACACGATCCGCTGGGTCACGTCCCCTCAGTCCGGCTATGCGGTGGCGCTCTTCCGTGTCAATCCCGTCACCGGTCAGATCATCAACGCCAACATTACAGTCGACGCAAACTTCACGCGCTTCATCAAAATGGAGCGTACCCACCTCGTTGATCCGGCGTCGTACTTCGACGATCCGCTGGCGATTGCAGCGAAAGGCACTGCGAATGGCGGACCGAACAGCACGCTGAAGATGGACGATCCTCGCCGCTGCGAAATGGGTCCAGGCATGATGGAGCAGGCATGGTTCGGAAACCTCGCCCTCAATCTGATGCGCCCTGAGATGACAGGCGTGGACGAGCAGGCATATATGCGCTCCTATCTGCGCGAAGTGGTCGCGCACGAGATGGGTCACATCATGGGTCTGCGCCACAACTTCATTGCCAGCACCTACCACAACGCGCTAGAACTCTCCGATCCCAAAACGGTGCAGGAGACTGGCACGACCGCCTCGATGATGGACTACACGCCCTTCAACATCTATGCGCTTAAGAAAAAAGGCGTGGATTTTTACTCGCCGACGCTCGGCGCTTATGACTACTGGGCGATTCAATATGGCTATACCCCGATCGATGCCAAAACGCCGACGGGCGAACTGTATAAGCTGAGCGATATCGCTTCTAAGTGTAACCAGCCCGGACTCGCCTATGAGAGCGACGAAGTTGCCGACAGTTTCGATCCGGCGATCGTTCGCTTCGACCTCGGTCATGACCCGCTCGCTTACTATACGAAGGAGATGCAGGTCACCCGGGAACTGCTGCTGCATCTGCCGGAGCGCGAACCAAAGAAGGGCGAAAGCTACTACCGGTTCACGCAGGACTTTAACCGGCTGATCGGGATGTACTCTCGAGCCGCCGCACAGACCTCGCGCTATATCGGGGGGCTGCATCTGAACCGCAACCACCGCGGCGATCAGGGCGAGAAGCCCGTCCTCGCGGCAGTCGATGGCGCGGAGCAGAAGCAGGCGCTGCAGTTGATCAACACCTATATCCTGTCCGAAGACGCGTTCAGCCTCCCGAAAAGCTACTTCGGTAAACTGACATCCGATCCGTTCGGAGGTCTGGATATCGCGGCGATCCTGAATGGAGGGGGGAATGATTTTCCGGTGCGCGATCAGTTCTCCAGCATTCAGAAAGCGGCGCTCAATCGCCTGTTCAATCCGGCTGTGATGAAACGTATCCTCAACAATGAGTACAAAGCAGCCGATCCGGCTGCGGCATTCACATTGCCCTACCTCTACAGGAGCGTCGGGAATACCGTCTGGTCGGAACTGGCGTCAAAGAAGAACATCACTCCGCTCCATCGTCAGCTGCAGCATGCGTATATTGATACACTGATCACGATGGTGATCAATCCGTCGAATGGCGCACCGGACGATGCGAAACTTCTCGCCTGGGATCAGTTGTCTCAGTTGCGAACGAAGATTGCCGCGGCGAAAAACCCTGCTTACGACGACTATACCCGTATGCATCTGGCGGAATCGGCCATGCGAATCGGCCGTGCCCTCGATGCCAAACAGGTGATCAGTACGAGTGGTGGGTCTGCGGGATCGAGCCTGCTTCAGATGCTGCTCGGCGGTGAGGGTTCTTCCCCGAACATACCGCAGCCGCGCAAATAAGCGTTTGTCCAATTGGCCTCCTTTCCTTCTGTTCAGGCATCTGTGCTGTCAGGAGGAGAGGGGGCTTTTTTAATGTGAGGAATCGGAGTGTATTCGTTCGTAATGTAGAAGAGGGATGCAGTTGAGGTCATTTTAGGCTCGTTTCTGGCTGCCGTTCTTCCGATCGTCGTTCGGACGCGACACCGATGGTTGAAAACCACCATTTGCGGTGGCGTTTCACCAATCGTTCTGCGGACGAGAAATTGCGCTATATCCGTTCCCAGCCCCTCCTCAATAGGATGTGCCGGGCTTTCCAACTCTGGACCGGGGTTTAGTCCGGTATTTCTAAGCAATTCTAGCCTTGGGCTAGATCTCGGTTTCAAGCAATCGAATTTTATAAAGGAAGAACGAGTATGTCGGTCTCTTCGGTACTGGAAGACGCGGTTGAGTTTGCGGAAAACCCGGAGCCGCGCTGCCCCTGTGTGCTGCTGCTGGACACGTCCGGCTCGATGAATGGGCCAGCTTTACAGGCGCTGAACGATGGATTGCGCAGTTTTAAAGAGGACATCGCGCGCGATTCGTTGGCATCACGCCGTGTCGAGATCGCGGTCGTGACTTTCAACAGCACAGTTGAAATCGTGCAGGAATTCGTGACAGCCGATCAGTTCGAGCCGCCTATCCTCGAAGCAAAGGGCATGACCCATATCGGTGCGGCGATCGATCAGGCGCTCGACATGATACAGGCGCGTAAGCAGCAGTACCGCGAAAACGGCGTCGCGTACTATCGCCCGTGGGTGTTTTTGATCACCGATGGCGCTCCGCAGGGCGAGCCCGATGGCGTCGTGGAGATGGCTGCGCAACGCGTGAAGAGTGATGAGGCGAGCAAGCGAGTTGCCTTTTTTGCTGTCGGGGTTGAAAACGCGGACATGGCGCGATTGAGCCAGTTGACGGTGCGTGCGCCTGTCAAATTGAATGGGCTGAATTTCGTCGAGATGTTCGTCTGGCTTTCGGCGAGTATGCAGAAAATATCGCAGTCGAAGGTCGATGAGCAGGTGGCGCTTCCGCCTCCGGGCTGGGGAGCTGTTTAATGCCTGGAGTGTCCGATGATAATTCTGATGCGAGACATTCCAGTCCTCCTGTTTCCGAGCATATTTCTGATATAGAATCCGGATGGCGAGTTGTTGCGGCTTCCGTAATCGGCGTAAGTCACAGAAAAGTCGGGCTTCCCTGTCAGGACTCACATGGCTATCGCATTCTGCCTGGCGGCATCCTGCTTGCAGCGGTAGCGGACGGAGCGGGTTCCGCTCCGCTGGCTGAATTCGGTTCGAAATGTGCAGCGGATGCGGCGATCGAAGCGGCTGCCGAAAATGTCGCGCGAATACTGGCGGCGGGAAACCTGGGTTCGGAAGAAGAGCAGGCGGCTGAACTGAAGATTTGTCTCAATACGGCGTTAGCGGCTGTCGAAAGCGAAGCGGAAAAGCGCGGCACCGCAGTCCGTGATCTGGCGACGACGTTGATCCTTGTTTTTGCCACGCCACGCTGGACGGCCGCGCTTCAGGTTGGGGACGGAGCCGTCGTGCTGCGCGAGGCGGACGGCCGACTGCTGTCGCTAACGGTGCCGCCTGAAGGAGAATATGCCAACGAAACGACTTTCCTGACAACGCCAGCGGCTCTCGAAACCGCACAGTATGGCTATCACGTCGGAGGCGCTTCACAAATGGCGATCTTCTC
>JBBQPY010000056.1:0-26959 GCA_038216735.1 Chthonomonadales bacterium | reverse complement strand
CCCCTGGTGGCAGGCAAACTTCGCAAAAAGAACAGCGTCACAGACCACCTGCTGACCGGTGTGCTCGCACACCGGCGGCAAAAGAGCCAAAGAGCGCCGTCAAAGGGGGCCAAAGCCTCCACATTTACCGGAAACTAAAGTAAATAAGCTCACACCAGATCAGAAAGCAGACCAATTGCCTCTATAAATGCGCTAAACTACAGTCGGTAAAGAAAGGGAATCTATCCCTGCTTAGGAGCGATTTTGATGGTTAGCCACTTTCTGCTTGCATGCCTTATGACTGCACTTCAAGTGAAGGCGGTTCCCATTGCTGCGGGCTATCATGAACTGCCCGACCCGCCACGTCCCGCCTGGATGCAGTCGGATGCTGCGCTGCAAGTTCCAGTGACGCTCGAAGTGAACGGGCGACCACTTAACGTCGTCCTTTCATCCCTGGCAAAGAGCAGCGGCATTGACATCGATGCGGCACGCGACATCGGTCAGTACCGTGTAGCGATCTACGCAAGCAAGCAGCCACTGTGGAAAATCATGACCCGGCTGCAGGATGTGTTCGGACATGGCAAACTGCCCAATACCGGCGATGAGTGGCGACGGATCGTCGTAGGCAGGCGCCCGCCCCACTACTTCCTCGAGCGCAATGCGCACGGACGTGCAGAAGAGGAGGCGCAACTCGACTACCCACGCGCGACCGCACTGCGATGGCTCAAAGACATGCGCACTTACGTACGGCTCGACCCCAAAGACCGCAAGAAGTTCGTTACCGACTGCCCGCCGCTCAATTATTGTATTGTCAACGGGATCGATTTCGACAACGATACCGTACGCCTTCCTGTACAGGTTCTCGGTAGTTTGACCGACCCGCAGTTCACGGCGCTGATCCAACAGGAAGAAGTGGTCGTGCCGCAGTATATGCTCAAGCCTACTTCGCTCGACTGGCTGCGTCAGGAAGTGAAGTCGGGTAGTGGTGTACGCCCCGGTACTGATGAAACAATTCCTCCTTCCGGTGCTACGTTGCGGATCGAGCAGCCCGAAGTGCGTGACGCACTCCAGGGTATCTATACCCTGTCGCTAGTCTTCAAGCAGGGGTTCCCCCCTTACTGCCCTGCTAGCTATGTATTCGATACTCTGCACGCATTCGAGATACCAGAAGAGCAGGAGCCGACGAAGCCGGATGAAGGAGTGGGCGAGAAGATCGACCTGCTGGCGCACGAAAACGCTCCAAGCGGCACGTCGCCAACTATGACCCTGACGGTCGCATTAAGCCTGCTGGCGCGTGAAGCCAAAATCCCAGTTTATGCCGAAACCTTCCTCAAGAGCAAACATACCCTCAAGCGCACGAAAGGCAAGCCGGAATATCTGCTCTCACGCATCTGCGAGGAGTTCGGGTATCGGTGGTGTAAGGTCGGCGGCGATTACGTAGTCTACGACAAAATGTGGGCACTGGATCGGGCTGCAGATATCTCCCAGCCAATGGTAGAACGTTGGACACGAACGCTTCAGAGGCAAAAGGGGGTCTTTGCTGTTGCCGATGTCATCGACATGGCACAAAACCTGACGGACAGACAGATCGGAAAAGTGGGCTGGCTGTTCGATAACGATGCTTTACACGCACCCAGAGATTTGGTTTTGCTGCATTTGATGGCGACACTCAGCCCCGCTGATCTCCAGGCAAGTTTCAGGGCAGGGGGCATCTTACTGACACAGTTGACTGAGGCGCAAACCCGCCTGGTGCAGCAGATATTGAATAAAAACAGTATCGCCTTGCCGCTACAGATCATTTCTGATGACGGAGCCGCTCCCCTCCCAAACTCATCAGCGTTCGACATTGATATTCGTGATGCTTCGGGTACGAATAGGGGTCTACGGATATTCTTAGGACGCCAGACCGACGCACCGATTGTTGCAGAACCCCGTTAGACCTCAACTCTCCTCCCATTCACACTTCTCGACATGATCCTTCACTGAGCGCAGAGAAGAATCATGAATATCTCGGTTCACTTTATACGCAGCAATCGTACGCTTACGTAAGTTGAGTCAGGCATATCGGAACAAAAAAGCATCTCCCTGCACAGCCAGAAATGGCGGCGCAGGGAGATGCTTCTTTTGTAACTGCCTTCTGACAAAAACTGAGATACAGAGGGAAAGAACTTCGAGAGCGGCAGTCAGCATCTATCGCAGCGTCGGCTTCTCGCGGAGCAGTGTGCGGCGGTAGCGCGCGAGGCGCAGCGTCTCGGCAGCATCGGGCGGAGCAGGCAGCGTCAGCAGATCTGCGGTGATACGGGCGTTGACACGCCGGTAGCCGCGAGGAAGCGATAGAAATCCAGCGGCAGCGAGCGCGTCCTGATACGTGCCGAGGGCTTTATGCAGCAGTGGCAGCCGGACCGGACGCGCCAGCGGCAGATAGGCGCGCGTCCAGGTCTCGACCTCGCCGAGCCACCAGCCGTCGCCGACACGCAGATGCACGAAACGATAGTAGATAGCCGCCTGCCAGACACGCGCCTCACACGCAAACGCCTCGCTGCCCGCGATATCCAGACCGAAAAAAGGCGTGAGTGTATCGGGCGTCACGCGATGCCGTATCGCAAGCCATTCCCATAGCCACCGGTCTGAAGCACTGGTAACGCCGGTGGTCGCGTTGACATCCTGCACGACCGGATGGTTTGCGTTGGATTGCGGCTCGAGATGCGTGGTCGCCTGCCAGTCGAGGAGGTGGTACGGGAATGCAAGCGATAGCAGAGGGCGCGTGCTGAGTTTACCGGTCGGGCGCATCGCCTGTGCCTCAGTATCGGGGCGGAACCGCGCCAGTGTGCCGACCGGCAGATTCACGCCGCTTGCATCGGCAAAGAGCAATGGAGCGCCGTCCCAGAGCAAAGCGCGTTCCAGATCGGTCGTGCGCAGCAAGCAGGTCGAGCGTTTATCGTCGGCTGAGACATCCGCTGAGACAGACAGAGTTGCGCGCGTCGGGTTGATTGGGGTCGAAGAACTGCCAAAGTTGGGTGGCTGCTCACGGATCAACCGAGAGCCGCCGAGCAGCCAGAGGTCGTCGATACCTGCGCTCTGGTAGAGGCTGTGCCGCCGATGCCATTCACGCGCGGACAGGTTGGCGCACTGGTATTCGAGCGCGATCCGGCGCGATTTCCCTATGTGCTTTTCCGCACCTGGGCTCGATTCAGAGTCGGAGATAGACGAGGGATAGAGAGTTTTTGCCTGTGGCAGGATCGCGAGAACGTCGGCACGCTGCCCCGTTTCCGGCAGGTAGGCTTCGACGATCACCTCGGCCTCGGGTATCTGCTCGCGCAGCCAGCGAGCGAGCAGGAGTTTGCCCGCACGATGCTCTTCCGTCTCGGGCTCGGATTGTGGCAGGGAGCAGACTGCACCCGCGAGATGGGCAAAGTGATGTGCGCGTACGCTTCCGGCGTGCAGAACGACGGTCGCCTTACAGCCGGGACAGGTCAGGGCGCGACCATCGGAGAGGCGACGCAGGACTTCTGGCGCCTCCAGACCGATCGTCACGCGCTCCGTTCCGTGCCGCGCGGACAGCAGATTGTGTGCGGTCGTCTCACGCATGATGGTCAGTAGGTTCGAACATACTCAGACGGTGTAGAGCATCGTGATGAAGTGGCAGGCGCTTCCGCCGAGCACGAAGAGATGCCATAGATCGTGTGCGCTAAACTTTCCGGGGATCAGGTTGGGACGATCGGTGGCATAGACCACTGTGCCGAGCGTGTAGATTACCCCGCCCGCGACCAGCCACATGAGCGCATTGGGCGGCAGTGCGGAGCGCATTGCGGGAAAGGCGAAAAGGGCAGCCCAGCCCATCGCGATATAGAGTACAACGCGCACCCAGTGCGGCGCGCGCCGCCAGAAAAGTATCGTGCCGATGCCAACGAAAGCGATGCCATATACGACACCGAGCAGGCTCCAGCCAATCGTGCCATGCAGCGCAGTCAGGCAGATCGGTGCATAAGTACCCGCGATCAAGAGAAAAATCGCGATGTAGTCGAACCGCTGTAATCGTCCCTGATTCTCTTCGCTGACATGCAGCGAGTGATAGAGGGTACTGCTCGTATAGAGGGCGATAAGACTCAATCCGTAGATCGTAAAACCGATGCTGTGCCACAATCGTCCGTGCGCCAGTATCAACAACACAATCATTCCAACCAGCGACAATGCCGCTCCGACAAAATGCGAAATGCCACTGAACGGCTCCCGCAGCCAACTTCGTTTACGCTCCATACATACTCCCGTTCCAATCCGCGTTCCTGAAAATCATCACTCGATGCGATTACCTGTACTGAATTATACCAGTCCTTCGCTTTCCCTGCGTGGTACTCTCGGCTTCATGAAGCTCTCGTCGTTAATGATGATATAATAGCGAGAAGGGATCGCCAGCGGCAAAATCAAAGGCGTTCCTGCTTTTTTCTCGTGGTAAAATCAGGCATATCCCACATTTGCAGGCCACAAAGTGACTGGAGATATTGGGTATCACCATTGCCAGAACCCTCACCCAGTTTGTCAGCAGCCTTGATGAATTGATCGGCAGGAATGCCGCAGGAGTAGTTGGGGATGAACCATAATCTCAACAGCACCAAACCGCGCCGTTTCCGTACGTTATTGTGGCTCTCGCTGGCAGCGCTGATTTTTGTCTGCGCAGTGTTTTTGATTGCTTCGAAACCGTCTAGCGATTACCATTACAGCTTCCTCACAGCCGATCACCCGATCGATGTGATCAGCGATGCTCGCGGCAGATGGTTCTACTATATGCCCGCTCCCGTCACTGGCGGCGCGCCTAAACTCGCAGACTCCGTTCGGAACGAGTTGCTTCCGCTCGGTTTTACAGAAGACTTATCCAACAAGCCCTGGTTTCGATTCGTTAAGGGCGACCGCGAGGTCATCGTTTGCAATCATGATGAGATCGCGACAGACGGTTCCGTCTCGAATACCCATGTGATCCACGAAACGCGCCCAGCGGTACCGCAATCCACTAAATACGCCGTAGTATGGATCCATCAGCCTGGATCGAATTCTTCCGGTGTCGCAGCGTTCCAGATCAAGAAACTGGTGTTTCGGTGGTAAGCCGTGCCGCAGACTCTGCGATCAGGAAAGGAGTCTTCGTTTACAATGAAACCCAAACGGCGTCTTGCTTTTCACGGCGGACTGCTTATACTATTATTGATCGGCGTTCCCGGCTGGGTTGTAGGAAGAGCCTACCGTCGTGAACGTGCTACACACGATCTCGCGATCGCGCTCTACAAAAACGATACAAAGTCTGCGCTTGCCGCTTTGAGCGCTGGCGCGGACCCGAATGCGCGCCGCTTCGAGCACGAAATCGCTCCGACACCGGGACAAACCCTGCGACGGTTTCTGCAGCAACTGCGCGGCGGCAAAACCGTATCTGATTCCGAACCGGATCACCGCCCGCCGATGCTCGCGCTCGCCGCCGAGAAGAACAATACAGCGGTCGTGCAGGCATTGTTGAAGGAAGGCGCAGTCCCGGATGCTCAGGCCCGGTATGGTAAAGACGAAGAGTATGCGGATGAAGACGATTCGACCTATGGCAAAACAGCCTTGATGTGGGCAGCGGAGGATGATAATGTCGCTCTGGCGAAGGCGCTGCTCAACCGGGGCGCGAAACCCGACCTCACTGCTGGTTATTGGGGCGAAGCACCTTTGTTGGAAACGAAAGACCCGGAGCTGATGGAAGCACTGCTGGCACATGGTGCGGATATACATGTGCAGCTAAGACATGGCAAATTTGCTGGCATTACGCCGTTGCGGTGGCTACTGCTCAACTCAGTTGGTGAAGGCGTAACCACGCGGCACTATCGATGTTTAGATGTGCTTCTGGCACACGGAGCAAACATCGATGAGGATGGAGACAGAACCAAAAGTGAAGACGAGCGTAGTTTTTTCAGTACCGCGTTGGAGATAGTGTCGAGATACGGCGAGCCTGCTGATGTACGTTATATTCTCATGAAAGGAGCCGATAAAAGCGGCAATAAAGGTACTTTCGCCTTGGGCGAGGCAATCGACGACGGAATGACAGGCAACATCCGCGTACTGCTGGCGCGTGGGGTCGATCCGAACCGGCGTAATGAAGAGGGCAAAACGCCTCTGATGCTGGCGATCGAACAGGGTGAGGATGAGCCTGTGAAAGCGTTGATCGCGGCAGGCGCGAAGGTCAATGTTCGGGACAAGCACGGCAAAACACCCCTCCAACTCGCGGAAGAAGACGATAACGGCACGGTCGCAGACATTCTACGGGCGGCAGGCGCGAGGCGGTGATGTGATGCCGCCTATGAGGAAGCGCGTGGTTTCGATTGTAACTACATCGGTACCGAGCACTTGATGCTCGGGCTTTTCCACGATCAAAACGGCGCAGCCGGACGCGTTCCACCCCAATTCGGCCTGACGATCAAAAAGTACCGGAGTTTATGGATGGCTTTACGGCAGGAGAACTAATATCTGTCGGACGGAGACACTCTCGAAGGAAAATGAGGACGGGAACGTATGGATTTCGACGATGCGCTGCACTATATGGAGGGACTGCTCCGGTTCGGCTGGAAGCTCGGCAACGAAAGGTTCGAGGCGCTGTGCGCGCGGCTCGACAGCCCGCAGGACAAGTACGCCATCGTACATATCGCCGGTACCAAAGGCAAAGGCTCGACGACCGCGCTCGCCGCCGCGATCCTGCGCGAAGCGGGCTGCAAGGTCGGCGCCTATTTTTCGCCCTACGTATACGATGTATGCGAACGTGTGCAGGTCGATGGCGAACTGATACCGCGCGAAGACTTCGCCCGCCTCGTCACCACGATCCGACCGCACATCGAATCCCTCGCGCTCACCGAACTCGGTCAGACGACCGAGTTCGAACTCAAAACGCTGATCGGATTCCTCTATTTCGCGGAATGTGGCGTCGATATCGCCTGCATCGAAGTGGGGCTTGGCGGACGTCTCGATGCCACCAACCTTGTGAAGCCGACCGTGACCGTGATCACCAATATCGGGCTCGATCACACCGCGCAACTCGGCGATACACACGCGTTGATCGCTGGCGAAAAGGCAGGAATCATCAAATGCGGCATTCCCTGCTACACCGCGACCGATCACCCTGAAGCCCTGGCCGTGATCGAGCGCATCGCAGAACAGCAGTCCGCCCCGCTGATCAGGGTCGTACGGGCCGATATTTCCGACCCGGCACAAAACAGCGCTCAAAATGCCTCTGAAAAAAACGAACTCAGCGTACGATGGAATGTCGAAGAAACCAGACAGGCGATCGCGAATGACACGCCACGGAGCGAAATTCATACTGGCCCGGTCACCATTGTTACGCCGACCCGCCGTTACGAAAAAATGACGATGTGCATGGGAGGGCTCTATCAGCGGTCGAACGCCGCCTGCGCTGTCGCCGCAGTAGAGTATGCGCTCGGCGCGTTGGGGAGAGAGCTGCCGGAAGCGGCTGTACGGACTGCCCTCGCCACCACGACGCTTCCCGGAAGACTGACCGTTCTTGAAAAGCCCGGTATGCCGCTGGTCGTACTCGATGGGGCGCATAACGAAATGGCGGCGCTCGCGCTCGCCGGTCCCGTCGCCGCGCTCCGTGAACAGCACAATATCTCCCGCCTACTGGTTGTCGTCGGCATGCTGAACGGTCATGCACCGGAAGGGGTGCTGGCTGCACTGCTGCCGGGAGCGACGCGTGTTTATGTCTGCCAGCCGCAATGGAAGCGGGCGCAGCCAGCCGAAGAGGTCGCGGCGGTCGCCCGAAACTACGCGGACAACGTGTCGATAATACATTCCGTTCCCGACGCCGTACGCGCTGCCCTCGACGACGCAACTCTGCAGGACATGGTGCTGATCACAGGCTCGTTCTACACCGTCGGCGAAGTCCCGCCCTCATTCTGGCAGTAAGCGCAGGTTACAGCAGGAAGCGCGATCATCGGGCTCGATCGTCAGGCCGCCTCACGCATGGCGCCGCGCTGCTTTTTGTCGGTATACATTGCGGCGTCGGAGCGGCACAGCAGACCCTGCAAGTCGGAAGCGTCATCAGGATAGACCGCAATTCCGACGCTGATACCGAGACGCGGGAAGTTCGGGTCGCGGGCGATCAGCGTCTGCGCATGGCGATCCACGGAAGCTTTTATTTTTTTTGCAACCGTCTCTGCCTCTCCCTGACCGGCATGACTCAACACGATCACGAATTCATCCCCTGCATACCGCGCTGCGAGATCGTAATTCCTGACGTGAGCGCTGAAAATAACCGAGACATCGCGGAGTATCTGGTCGCCTGCCTGATGACCGTAGGTGTCGTTGATCGGCTTGAATTTATCGAGGTCGATATTCAGGACGGCGAGCGACTTGCCCTCACGGACAGCACGGTTCAGTTCACGCTCCAAAAATTCGCGCAGGTAGCGGGCGTTGCGCAGGCCGGTCAGCGCGTCGGTGTTAGCGGTCTGTCGGGCATCATCGAACTGCAGCGCATTGTCGAGGGCGCGCCCCGCCTGCGTCGCGACAAGTCGCATCACGCGCTGCGCTTCCACTCCGAAAGCGTTCGGATCCTCATGATACAGGTTGATCGTGCCGAGGGCGCGCCCGTTGGCGCACAGGGGCACGATCAGCGTCGAACGGAAATCCGTCCATACATCGCTCACGTCCCGCAGCAGCAGATCATCCCGCAGGAACGACGCGCATTTGATCTCGCCGCGCGAGTGAGCGCGCCCGGTGAGATAGGTGCCGATACGGGCGGTACTGCCGAGAATATGACGCGCATTCGTGCCGACGGCTGCTCTGGCACGCAGGAATTCGCCGTCGTCCTCAAGCAGAAATAGCGCGCATGTAGAGCAGGGAACGATACTCTGCGTGCTGGTCAGCAGCGTTTCGGCGATCGCCTCGATATGCAGCGATTCGCTCACTGTCTGCGCAAGCGCAAAAAGCCCCTGCGTTTCACGCTGTGCGGCGGCAATGTCATCGAGGGCATCCCGCGCGTCACGCGCTTTGCTGGCCGCTGTTTCCGGAAGAGTCGTTTGACATGTCACCGCATCCAGTTCGGCATCTTGGGCATCGAGACGCAGTTGGCTTGCGATCGTACGGAAGGCAACAACCACGCCAGGGTCGAACTGTGTGCCGGAGCGTTTTTCGATCTCGGCGAGTGCGGCGGCGGGCGCGAATGCACCCCGGAACGGGCGAGGCTGTAGTAAGGCGCTATAGACGTTTGCGACCGCCAGTATACGCGCTTCGAGTGGGATTTCGCTGCCGCGCAAACCGTCTGGATAACCTTCTCCATCCCAGTGCTCGGCATGATGGCGGACGATCGAGACGACAGGCGCGGGAAAAGGAATAGAGGCTATGATTCGCGCGCCGAGCACTGGATGTGTGCGGAGCTTTTCCTGCTCCTCATCGGTGAGCGAACCGGGTTTGTGCAGGATATGCTCCGGCACGCCCAGCCGCCCGATATTGTGCAGCATTGCGGCGGCGCGGAGCCAGCAGAGCTCTTCAGCAGAAAGTTCGAGCACCTTCGCGATCGCGACCGCGCCGCGCTGTACGCTGTCGAGATGGCCGATGCTGACCGAATCGCTTGCTTCGATCGCGTAGGCAAGCGCTTCTATCGTCGAGAGGCAGAGGTGCTTACTGGCGACGCGCTCCTTCTGAATTTGTATCGCCGATGCGTGTAACTGCTGCGTGGCCCGTTGTAATGCCCGCCGGCCGTGCAGCGCAAAGCCAGCGCAGAATACTCCGGAGCCAATAATTGCAAACCATTCCGTTGTCGTCATGAACACGGGACTTCCCCTCTGGTTTCCAAATTGGATTCCAATGCGCTAAACCTATCGAAATGTCGAGCATCAAGTAGCTTCATGATCTAAAACGCACCTTGTCGGAACGTACCCTCTGGTACGCTTTATAACTTTCCCGTCGAATAGCTTGCCCGCGTTTCCACAGTGCAGTAAATCAGCAGACGCACAAAATCCAGTTACGAAGCACTGCTATGTTTGTGCCATACCGCGCGCGAAACGGGACTGCCAGCGTTGCCAGATTCATAAAATAGAGGCTTGCACATTGAATTAAAGTCCGTCATTCCGGGAGTTCCGCCAGGTGCTCCTTCGAACGCAATCCGATCAAGGCGAAATGATCCTCCGTATGGGTACTCCTACAATCGCTGCAGTACCGGAAAATGCCGATCTGGCATTTCCGCACGGGTTGAGTGCTCAGGTCGTCAGAAAGGTATTCAGGGCAGAATATTCCTCCGGGTCAAGACGCTCGAACTTCAGGGCGACTTCCGCACAATCCGCATGAACGTTCAGCACGGTATAGCGCAGAGTTTTCCCCTCGATGCACAGTGGCACAGCAGGCGTCGCACCGGTCTTACGGGCTGGCAGGATAAAACGTACCGTGACTCGGCGGGGCGCAACGCTCAGACAGGAGATATGCAGCCGCATCCCACCGCCCCCCAGATCGATGCAAAGCCCTCTGCGCCATGCTTCCTGCGATACAGGTAAAACCCCGGCGTTCCCTGCGCTGCCCGGATTTTGTGTACTGTCGATCCCGCTGCTTCCGTCCGAATGAATCAGGTATTCTGTCTCGAAACGTACCGGTCGGCGCGGCATATCGCGCTGCTCCGCGGCAGGTCGGCATTCCCACAACCGCAGCACGAATTCGCGTTCTCCATGGAAATCTGGAAGAGGAAGCTCACGGTCGGAATGCGGACTTGCCGGGGACTGACCCGACGCAGAATTTTCCCCGGGCTTCTGAGCAGTCTCTTCGGACTCAATGACCTTTGGCGTTGTATCGCGAGCTACGATAGCGCCGATTATCTCGAACCCGTGCCCTCCCTCCCCCATCCAGAAACGCACACGCGCTCCCCAGCGCAGGCAGGAAACGGAGGCAGAGGCTGGCAGCGAAATCGTCGCCCACTCGCCGTACATCTGCCGCAGGGTCGCTGGCAGTTTGACGATGGCTCCATCCCGACTGTCCAGCACATCGAGGGTGATCGGCAGCGATTCGGCGGTCATCAGCATTGTGTTATTGCAGCATTCCATTCATTCAGAATTCCATTCTGATCCGATCGAAATCATTCGACAAAAATTGCCTGGTCCGATACCCTGCACAATGGGTGCAGCAGTCATCTCCTGCCATCATTTCCTGACTTCCTTATCATCGGCAGAAATTATGTTCTCATGCAGACACGCAATAGTCTGCGAACATTCTTTCCGATTTGCGCGTCCGCTCAATATCACATATTTTCCGGGCAGCCCATTTGAGGTACTGTTCGATCGTTAAACTGTTTGCAGCGAAAAGGTGAAGCGATGGCAGAGTCGACAACATTTGTTGCGAGTGAAAGCAAAAATCAGCTCGGAACCGAGCCTGCTGTACCGCAGAAGACGGTACTGATTGTCAATACAAAGGCGCGGCGCGGGCAGGAATGGTACGCGCAAACGCAGGACTGCCTGAAGCAGCAGGGCGTGCCGCTCGCTGCGGCTTACGAACTCGATCATCCCGATAAGATGTCTGAGCTCGTTCGCTCCAGCATCGCCGATGGAGCGCAGCGTATCTTGATCGGCGGCGGGGATGGCAGTTTCCGGTCGGTCGTGAAGCATTTTCTGAACACGGAGGTCGCGCTCGGGGTATTGCCACTCGGCACGGTCAACGACTTTGCGCGCAATCTCGGCATCGAAGCCGAGGTCGATGGAGCGTGTCGGGTGATCGCAGCAGGCAAGACCCGTAAGGTACATGTCGGAATGGCAAACGACGATCCCTTTCTGATCACCGCAAGCCTCGGGTTCTCCGCCCAGTCGCAGAAATCGCTAAAACCGGGTCTGAAAAAGATGCTCGGCCCATTCGGTTACCTCGTCGCTTCACTGCTCGCGCTGCGGCACCTGCGGGACTTGCGCGTCACGATCAGGAGCGAGCAGGGCGAGGAGTGCTGTGATGCGCTGCAGGTGGGAGCGGTAAATGGGCACTCCTGGATGGGAGGCAAGTTTGAAATTCCGGGCGTCGACCTTTCCTCTGACAGCCTTGCGTTTTATGCGCTCCCTGCCCGTCATCGCCAGAACTATTTTCGCATGCTGCGTTCGCTGATGCATGGGCAGTTCTTTCATACGCCGGGGCTGCGCGCCTTCACGACCCGCGAAATGTGGCTGACAACGGAGAAACCCCGCTCACTGGTGCTCGATGGCGACCTGTGCGGGAAAACGCCCGTTCATATTCGTCTGCTCCCTGACGCGCTCACGGTTTGTGCGCCCGCTACCCGAATAAATACGTCGTCATGATCCGGTCTCTAGCCCCTCTCGAAGATTCGGGAGGGGAGCTGATACCGTGTTACGCAGCGATTTATGACATAATGTGCTGATGCATTACGCGTAAACAGGCTCCGCACGACGCGCGGGCGCCGATGTGGAACGAAGGCGGAACGAACGTATGGCGATGGTGATCGAAGCAGGCAAAACCGAGGGGCTCTACTGGCGGGACCTGTGGCATTACCGGGAACTGTTCTATTTTCTCGCATGGCGCGACATTTTGGTGCGCTACAAGCAGACGGCGATCGGCGTCGCCTGGAGCCTGATTCGCCCTCTCCTGACAATGATCGTCCTGACGATCGTTTTTAATAAAATCGCGCATCTCGAATCGCCCGGTGCGCCTTACCCACTTTTCGTTTTCGCTGCGATGCTTCCCTGGCAGTTCTTCGCAAGTGCCCTCACCGAATCCAGTACAAGCCTGATAACGAACGCGAATCTGATTTCGAAGGTCTACTTTCCCCGGGTCATCGTGCCGACGAGCGCGGTTATTGTGTGCCTCGTCGATTTTCTGATCTCCGGCGCAATTCTGATTCTTCTGATGATCGGGTACCGATACGTTCCCGACTGGCGCATTCTAACGCTCCCTCTCTTTACACTGCTGGGCTTCGGTGCTGCGATGGGTGCGGGTCTCTGGTTCTCCGCGCTCAATGTCAAATTCCGCGACTTCCGCTATATCGTTCCGTTCATCGTGCAGTTCGGAATCTATATTTCTCCCGTCGGCTGGAGCAGTACGGGCGTCCATTCCAATTTGCGCCTGCTTCTCTCGCTCAACCCGATGGTCGGCGTGATCGACGGGTTTCGATGGGCGATCCTGCGCGGTTCCGAACCACTCTATCTGCCGGGTCTGCTGCTCTCGATCGTGAGTGTGGTGCTGATGCTCGCTGGATCTCTATGGTACTTCCGCCGCACCGAACGCAGCTTTGCCGATGTAATCTAAGCCGCGATCTGCCCCCCCAATACTGCATCTCAAACGGCGAAAAATCCCCCACACAAATATAAGGTAAAATAGGTACGATCAGGCTGCCCACGCCAGAGCCCTTCCGGCTGCCAGAGAGGTACGTCCTGCTTCCAAGGGAGATACGCTGCGCCGGGCTTCGCATGTATTCTATTTAAGCGTTGATGCGTTCCGCTGAGCATAAACTTGTTCTGCTTCGCGTGAACGTAGTAGCCATCGTAAAGAGCCTTTGAGCTTTCATACGCAGTGAGGTGAGTGCGGTCGAAGACAGCCAACGAAAACCAGTCCAAAACCAGAGCAAGCGAATGCACAGCGTGCTTGTCACGGGAGGCGCAGGATTTATCGGATCGAATCTCGTGCGCGGGCTCGTAACGCAGGGTTTCAAAGTCCGTGTGCTCGACGATCTTTCGTCTGGCAGGCAGGCGAATCTGCATGAACTGAATTCCCAATTTGAATTTATCAATGGCAATGTGCGCAATGTGCAAACCTGCCGAGATGCCTGTGCAGGGATCGATACCGTCTTTCATCTGGCGGCGCTGGTCTCAGTGCCAGAGTCGGTGGCAGATCCGATCGCGTCGGAGGCGATCAACAGCGGAGGCACGCTGACTATGCTGACTGCCGCCCGTGACTGCGGGGTCGAACGCTTTGTCTTCTCTTCCTCGGCTGCCGTCTATGGCGAAACCGACCTGATCCCGACTCCGGAGAATGTGACACCGTGCCCGTTGTCGCCTTATGGTTTGCAGAAGCTGACAGGTGAACACTATGCGCGGTTGTACTCACAGTTGTACGGGCTGGAGACGGTAAGCCTGCGCTATTTCAATGTGTATGGACCGGGGCAGGCGCTCGACAGCGCCTACGCTGCCGCAATACCGCGCTTTCTCACAGCTCTGCTAGAAGGGGTAGCCCCGACGATCTATGGAGACGGTGAGCAGACGCGCGACTTTTGCTTCGTCGATGATATCGTGTCTGCCAATCTGCTGGCGGCAAATGCGAGTCTGTCCGATGTGATCGGGACCGCGTTCAATATCGCAGGCGGCTCCCGCGTCTCGCTCAATCAACTGATACAGCTTATGCGTGAGGTGACTGGGAGTGAACTGACTGCGCTTTACGCGCCAGTTCGCGCTGGCGATATTCGGGACTCCGGCGCGGATATCACTCGGGCGAGGACACGGCTGGGCTATGATCCGCAGATCGATTTGCTCACTGGACTTCGTCGAACGATGACATACTATCGAGCGCATTTACATGGCTGACAACGCGGCTTGAGCGATATTCGACAGCGCCACAGCATCCGAAGGCTGAACCCCGCTCTGTTCGATGTCTTCGGAGTATCCTTCGGGCGCGAGAGGAATTGCAATCGTTCCAGATCGGGACGATTTGAAATGAATGGAAAAAGTAATCGTGGCAGATGCCGCAATTCGTGTTGAAAATCTAAGCAAACGATATGTTCTGGGGCGTCAATCGGGCAATGGCGGTTATGTCGCGCTGCGCGATGTAATCGCCGACAGCGTTAAATCGATGGGCCGGCGCTTGATGCGTCCTGGCGCGAGAAGCGAAAGCGATGAGACCGAATTCTGGGCGCTTAAAGACGTCTCCTTCGAGGTCGCACCTGGCGAAGTCGTCGGCGTGATCGGGCGTAACGGCGCGGGCAAATCGACGCTGCTCAAAGTGTTGAGCCGGATCACGGAACCCACCTCCGGGCGGATCACGATCGACGGCCGTGTCGCAAGCCTTCTCGAAGTCGGAACTGGCTTTCACCCCGAACTGACCGGACGCGAAAATATCTATCTCAACGGCGCAATACTCGGTATGGCGCGCACGGAGATCAAGCGCCAGTTCGACGAGATCGTCGCCTTTGCAGAAGTGGAGCGGTTCCTCGATACGCCTGTCAAACGCTATAGCAGCGGGATGTACGTGCGGCTCGCTTTCGCGGTTGCCGCGCATCTGAACCCAGAAATACTGATCGTCGATGAGGTGCTTGCCGTTGGCGACGCGGAGTTTCAGCGCAAATGCCTCGGCAAGATGCAGGACGTGGCAACCAGCGGACGAACCGTACTATTCGTCAGCCATAATATGCACTCGATCTCGCTGCTCTGCACCACCGGCATTATGCTGCAGCGCGGCGAGGTGCTCTACCAGGGCGGGATTCAGGGCGCGATCGACGCCTATCTGAGCAGTTTCGTGATCGGCACAACGGCCAGCGAGCAAAACCCTGATGCGCGCGAAGGCACTGGCGAATACCGCTACATGGAAGCGCAGCCGTCACAGGAGCTTTTCGATACGGCTGAGACCAAAGAAGTTCACTTCCGCATCGAACGACGCAAGGGATCTGTCGGCAGAATGTGCGTTTCTGCGCATATCCTCGACAATCGCGGGACGATCCTGATGCAGTGCGATGGCGGGCTTGTCGGGGCGGTTCTCGACGATGCGGCTGGCTTTACTGGCACCTTTCGCTTCACCTCTCCCTGGCTCAAACCGGGAACGTATCAGGTCGATCTATTCCTGTACGTGGCAGGCGTTGGGGTGATCGACCGCTGCGAAGGCGCCTGCAACATCAATATTTCACCGCTCCTGCCCTATCCGAACTCCGTCGCGGAGAGCGGAACCAGCATGGGCGTTGTGTTTGCAGATTTCTCATGGGAAACGGCCCCTCACGGGGAGCGGGGTCATGCCGGAATACAGAACGAACTGACTGCCCGCCCGACTGAGCCTTCCGCGCGCTGAAGCCATTTTTGAGAACAACCGTAGGAGTACGAACGCTTGAAATCCTGCCGTACCGGCGCCGTCGTGATCGTACAAAACGATGCCGAGACAATCGAGCCGACACTGGCTTCCTTTTATGACCATGTTGAGCGCATCTTTGTCTCCACTGACCCGAAACGCGGCTGGTCGGGTGTTCCGATTACGCCCGACGATACGATCGAGCGTATTCGGGCAATGGATTATGACAACAAAATTACGATCATCGAAGACGATTTCGTAAAGACCGCCGATCCGATGGCGAACGAAACCAATCAGCGTCAAGTTACGGCGGATAGTCTCGCCGAGCAGACACCCGGTCTGGACTGGATACTGCAGATCGACGCCGACGAGGTATTTCTCGATTTTCCGTACGTACTTCGCACGATCGCGGGACTGCCTCCCATGACTCGCGCCATCTACTGGAAACTGCTGCTGATGTTCAATACGCTCGATGACGGCAGATTTCTCGTCGTCGTCGACGAGGCGCGGCAGAAACCGATGATGGAGGTGCTGCCACTCGGACACCGTCCAGGCGCACGTCTGCGGGTCGCTCGCAACCCGTTTTTGCCGCATAGCTTCCGTGGACTGCTGCGATGGCGCTACGATTACGCGAAAAAAACAACGATCCAGGGCGACAACGCGGCTTCCAGAGCGGTGCTGCACTATAGCTTCGCCAAAAGCGAAGCGCGAATCTACGAAAAATTGAAGACCTGGGGACACAGCAAAGATTTCGATACCGACGCTTTTTTTGCGCTCTGGCAGCGAAGTAAAACCGACTGGGAAAGCATCCGGAACTTTCATCCCGTCACGCCGGAGCTCTGGCCCGCTCTGCGCCCGTATCACCTGCACGAACTGACCGGTGGGTGACGGCGCGCTTTGTAGGAATCAATAAGCGTGAGTAAAAGAAGAGTGTCCAGGGCATTCGTAGGGGCGCTGCTTGCTGCGTCCCCTGCACGCAGCCGCGCCCTCTTCATATGGTCACACCTGTGATGCGTGTCCGTGCCCTTATCCCATCGGGAAGCAATGCTTGAGTGAAGCAATGACTGATTTAGGATACAAGTGCGTAAGAAAGAGACAGCGATAGACCCAGCAACTGGCGTAGAATCAGAGACCGCACAGCAGGTCGTTCGGGACGCCGCGCCGCCTAAAGTGGCGACGATCACCGTCAACTGGAACGGGCTTGCCGACACGCTCGCCTGCCTCGAATCGCTGCGGGCGCAGGACTATCCGAACAACCACGTAATCGTCGTCGACAACGGCTCGACTGATGGCTCTGCAGACGCACTCCGCAAGCAATGCGACACTATTTCCCTGATCGAGACCGGCAGCAATCTCGGCTTTACCGGCGGCAACAACGCCGGTATCCAGTCTGCGCTCCGCCAGGATTTCGATTATATCTATCTGCTGAACAACGATACGATTGTCGAGCCGGACTCGCTGCGTGAACTGGTTCGGGCGGCGGAGGCGCAGCCGGAGTACGGCATCCTCTCTCCGGTAATGCACTATCACGATCGCCGAGATGAAATCTGGTTCGGCGGCGCGACGCTGAATCTGAGGCGCGGCAGAGCCGATCATGACCCTGCTCGTAATCCTGCACGTACCGATCCGCCCTACGAAGTTCCCTGGACAACGGGGTGTGCGATGCTGGTTCGCACCGACCTGATGCGGAGACTCGGCGGCTTTGACGATCGCTTTTTTCTGATCTGGGAAGATGTGGACATCAGCCTTCGGGCGGTGGCTGCAGGCAGTAAAATAGGCATCGTGCCCTCCGCCCATATCTATCATAAAGTCAGTCGGTCCTTCGCCTCGATGTCATCCACAATGCGCTACTACCTGGTTCGCAACAATCTGCTGTTCGCGCGGCTGCACGCAAAAGAGGCTTACCCACGGGCTGTATGTGATGTGATCGCGACTCGCCTGTTGGAGTCGCTTGGCTATTTCCGCCTCATTCGAGGGCAGCGCGACACGCCGGTTTATCCGCTCGGCGCGACACTGCGCGGGATTCGGGATCATTTCCTGCAGCGTTACGGGGCGATCGGCAGCTGGCAGCGGAGCAGACAGAATCAGGATTTAGCGGTGCATCCCTCATTCCCCCAGTCCCCCGCCAGTGCCCCTTCGGGTAGAAGGGTGAGCGGAGCACGATCGCAGGAAGAGACAGAACCGTCTACGACCGAAACGGCGGCGAAATGAGGATCGCCGTCTGGCACAATCTGCCGAGCGGCGGGGGCAAACGCGCCCTCTACGAACACGTGCGCGGGCTTGCGGCGCGTGGACACACGCTCGAGGCGTTCTGTCCGGCTTCGGCAGACACCGGCTATCTGCCGCTCGCCGAACTGATTTCTGAGACCGTGCTGCCCTTCGCCTGGAAGGACGAAACTCCGCAAGGCAGGATCGGAAGACTGCTCTACATCTACCGCCGGCTGCCTGCCCAGATCGCGGCGATGGACGCGCATTGCCGCGAAGCTGCTACCCGAATAAATGCTGGCGGTTACGATCTGTTATTCGCCAACTCCTGCCAGTTTCTCGCCGCCGCTCCGATCGCAAAATACGTCACGATTCCCACGGTGCTCTATCTCGGTGAACCCTATCGTGCACTGTATGAAGCCCGTCCCACGCTGCCCTGGCTCGCGCTGCCCTTCACGCGAGAAGCCGTACCGCTGCCGTACGGAGCGCAGATCATCGGGCATTTGCGGGCGTCGCAGGCTCGGCTTCAGGCGCGGGAAGAGCGTGAGAACGCCCTCGCGTTCGCCACGATCCTGACCAACTCCCGTTACAGCCGCGAAAGCATTCTGCGCGCTTACGGACGGGATTCGCAGGTCTGTTACCTGGGCATCGACACGGAGCTTTTCGCGCCGAGTAGTGACCTGAATCGTGAGGCGGAAGCGGGCAGGCGTTCTCTGTCTATTCCAAAAATCAGTGGCGCTTCTACCAACGAAATCGAGCATGCAGAAAGTGCCGAGCCGAAAGCAGAACGCCCTGTGGAGGGCGCGGCACCCCGACCGTACGTCGTCGGACTTGGCTCGATTACGTCCGGGAAAGGCATCGACCGCGCGATTCACGCACTGGCGACGATCGAAAAAATATGTCGCCCTGAACTGGTCTGGATCGCGAATATGGCGGACCCGCGTTATCTACCTGAGGTCGAGCGTATGGCAGAGAAGTGTGAGGTTCGTTTCATTCCGCGCATGAATCTCAGTGACCACGACGTAGTACAGACGCTCGGCAATGCTGCTCTGATGCTCTACACGCCGCTGCTCGAACCGTTCGGTTTTGCGCCGCTCGAAGCGAACGCCTGCGGAGTGCCAGTGGTCGCGATCGCGGAGGGTGGGGTCCGCGAGACGATTCTCGATGGTATAAACGGCATCCTCGTCGGGAACGCCGACCCGCGAAGGCTCGGGGCAGCTGTCCTCTCGCTTCTAAAACAGCCAGAAACGGCTCGCAAAATGGGCGCGGCAGCTCGCATGCACGTCGTCGAGAACTGGACCTGGGAACACGCGATCGATCGCCTGGAGTCGGTGCTCCAGGAGAGCCTGCACAAACTATCATGACTTCGAATCTGTCAAGCTACAACAAAACGCTCGGCGTCTGCATCCCGACCTACAAACGCCCCGATCAACTGCTGCGCTGCGTCCAGTCCGTGATCGCGGCGGCTGAGCCCTATCGCGTGCCGATCTTCATTACCGACGACTCTGTGGACACAACGAATGACGCCGTAATCGCGCAGTTGACGGCGCAGTATCCGCACATCGTCTACTCCCGCAATGAGAAAAACCTGGGCATCGACCGCAACATTCTGCATTCCGCCAACGTCTGCGACTGTGAGTTCGCATGGCTGCTGGGCGAAGACGATCGAATGACTCCCGAAGGTATCGCGACCGTGCTGAGGACGCTCGAATCGTCCTCCGAACCGCCCGCGTTTCTGTATGTCAACTACTCGTATGTCGATGAGCATATCGCGATGGTGCTGCGCGAAAAACTGCTGCCGATCGAGGTGGACACGACGATGGAAACGGCGCAGTTCTTTCGGCAGTATGGCTGGGCGATCGGTTTCATTGGCAGCTGTGTCGTCAACAAACAACGGTGGCAAAATGTCGATCAGGAGAAGCATATCGGCACCTATTTCGCGCACGTCGGGACGATCATGGAGGCGGCGGCAGGCGGGAAAGTGACCCTTATCGCACAACCATTGATACTGAATCGAGTCGGCGGCGCGGATGTCTTTACGTGGTCGGACGATGCTTACGGCGTGTTCGGCGGCTGGAAGCGGATGACCGAGCGTCTGGTGCCGATTTTCGGTGCGGAGGTTTGCACAGAGGCTTCGGACGGCTTCACGGCCGCGATGGGTCTCGGAACGGTCCGCTTTTTGTGCGCGAAACGAGCCGATGCCGTCTATAATCTGGCTGTCTACAACAAGGCGATACGAACTGATGAGAGCGCGAAACCTGGCTACAAATTTGCCGCACTGCTCGTCGCCCTCGCGCCCGCACCGCTGTTCGGGCTGACTCGCGCCCTCGTTTACCAGGTGCGTCGGCAGCGCAATCGAAAGCTGAGCGGGCTATGAAGCGGTCGGATATTCTTCCTGAAATCAGCACGCGGACACGCAGTGGCAAGGCGTTTCTGATCGGCGCGGCCTCTGGGATTATCTGGCTGCTGCCGGTTCTGGGCGAGCCCGACTCAGCGGCGGCGGAAGACGTCTCGATCCTGCGCGTTGCCCGTCTCACCGCGCCACTGCTCGTCTTCGCGCTCGTCGATCGTGCCGCCTATCAAACCCTCCTCAAAGCAATACTCGTCAAAATCCCGTCGGGCGTATTTCCGCGCTGGCTGATGCGTCTTTGTGTCGTCGCGTTTGCGCTCGGCCTCGTGCCGCTTGCGGCGGGGCTCGTCAGCGCCAACATTCCCTTCATCATCTCCGCCGTCTTTCCGCTCACGATTAGTCTCCTCGTACTGGTGGGGATTACATTGCTGGAGGGCGAAGTTTTCGCTCGCTGGGTGATGGGGATCGGCTTTGCATCGGTGCTCTTTCTCGGCATGGGCTTCGCCACATCGGGTTTTGGTTTCACAACCTATTTCGGCCGCTCCCGCGCTCTAATGGGATTCAAGCATCCGATCAACACCGCTTCGGATCTGCTCGGCGTGCTGGCGTATGTCGTGCTGCTTTGCGGGCCGCGTGTGCGGGCGATGGAACGAAAAAAACGCAATCGAACGATCGGCTGGACTACCGTGCTTTTTCTGGTTCTGCTTGAGATTTCACAGAGCCGCAACGTACTGATCTCGCTCCTTATCGGGCTTGCCTGCGCCGGACTCGCGCTTCGGAGCGGAAGACTCGCGCGTTTTGGCATTTTCTGCACGCTGCTCGCAGTACCTCTGGCGCTGTACGCGGTCGTTATTTTCGGCTCGCCCGATAATCCTGTCTGGGAGGCGCTGAACAAACTCACTTCCGAACGGCTCCTCGTCTATCAGGTCGTGCTTCAGAATCTGGTCACGCAGGGCGGCGGATTGACGCTGATCGCCAACAATGCGCAGTCGGGCAGTGTAAACAACTATGTCGGATTCGCCGCCACCGACTCGGTCTACCTGTCTTTCCTGACCAACTACGGAGCGCTCGGATTGATTGGTTTTGTTGTGATGCTGCTCGTGCTGGCGACGCGGCTGACGCGCTCACGCCGAACTGCCTATCCATTCGGCGCGCTCTGCGCCCTCGTGATCTTTTTCAGCCTCGATGCGCAGGGCATTACCGCCAGTAACCTGATCGTCTTTGCCGCCTTCGCCTACGCCGTCCGCTCCGGAGTACTCGGAACTCCCGACTGAAAAGTTGTAAATATGGATCCTCATCCCCGTTTCCCGAACCTCGGTAGTGAGGAGATAATGACTGCTCCCCTGACCAGGCGAAGATCGTAGCAGAGTGAGCAGTTACGAATTTTTTTGGCAATCGTAGAGGAAGCGGCAATGGAAAAGGAGAAACGAAGGGCAGTTGTCGCTTGAATGTGGGAAGCGGACTTCGTCCGGTCCCAATCCGTGGCATCGGCTTTCGCAATTCCAGACCGAGGCTCAGCCCCGTGTCTCAATGAGAAACCAAAACCTATGACAATTGCAGAAGCGCTTTATGAACTTGGCGTACGCGACGATACGCTGACGCCGCAGGAAAAACAGTTTCTCGATCGTGAAGGTTACCTGCCGCTTCGAGAGGTTCTGACGCAGGAGCAGATCGACGGACTGCGTGATCGACAGGCTCAGTTGCTCGCTGAGGAGGGTGACAAAGCAGGCACAGAGGTTCATCAGGAAGCGGGAACAGATCGGCTGTCCGACCTGATCAACAAGGATAGCCGTTACCACATTGTTCTGACGAACCCGCGCGTGCTGGCGGGCATCGCGCATGTGCTGCAGGGCGATCTGCAGCTTTCGTCGCTCAACAGCCGCTCCGCACTGCCGGGAAAAGGGCTGCAGGGTCTGCACGCCGACTGGGGTCGGCTCGAGACACCGGGCGAATATCAGGTCTGTAATTCGATCTGGCTGCTCGACGATTTCACTCCGGACAATGGCGCAACGCGAGTCGTGCCGGGATCGCACCTCGGAACCGATATGCCAGGGGATGTGATGGAAGATACGGCGAAAGTGCATCCCAACGAGCTGCAAATACTCGGCAAAGCGGGCGATGTCGTGATCTTCAACGCGCATACCTGGCATGGCGGCACACTCAACAAGACCGATAAACCACGTCGCGCAATGCACGGCTATTTCTGCCGGCGTCATCAGCCACAGCAGCTGAACCAGAAGAAGCACCTACGCCCTGAGACTGCTTCTCATCTCAGTGAGGCGGCGCGTGTCGTCCTCGGCGTCGCTTGATCTGCTGACATTGATCATCCGCCCGTAACAATTACCAGGGTTGCGGCGTAGACACAAGAAGACGGCGTGCTATCCTGACCGGCCCTGCACAATAGCATCATACAGAACGGTAAATGAATAGTTTCGCGAGCATTTGTAGCTGGGCCGTTTGCTTCATACTCCCCAGGAGGAGCAGCCATTTGCTAACCCCAGGCGTTTACACCAGAGATTTACGGCGGCACTAGTATCCGTCCATCAATCCTCATCCCGAAAAGGAGCATCACCCATGCCGGAATTTACACTGCCCCCACTACCGTACGACTATGCCGCACTCGAGCCGACCATCGACACCCAGACGATGCAGATTCACCACGATAAGCATCACCAGGCGTATGTCACAAACCTGAACGCCGCTCTCAAAGACACGCCGCAGTTCTTTGACAAAACTCCCGAAGAGCTGATCAAGAATCTCGACGCCATACCGGAAGCGGCACGCGCTGCAGTCCGCAACAACGGCGGCGGGCACGTCAATCACACCTTCTTCTGGCAGATCATGACGCCGGGCGGCAGCAAAACCCCGACCGGCGCACTGGCTGCGGCGATCAATTCGACGTTCGGCGATCTCGATACGCTCAAGAAGCAGGTCAACGAAGCGGGCGCAAAACGATTCGGCAGTGGCTGGTCGTGGCTCGTCGCGGACGCCTCAGGCGCGCTTTCGGTCGTCAGCACTCCGAATCAGGACAACCCACTGACGGACGGCAAAACGCCTCTGCTCGGCGTCGATGTCTGGGAGCACGCCTACTATCTGAAATATCAGAATGCGCGCCCGAAATATTTGGAAGCGTGGTGGGAAGTCGTGAATTGGGACGAAGTCGGCAAACGCTTCGACGCACTCAAGGGCTAGAATTCGTGCCGATATTCCGTGCGCTACTTCGAAAACAGACTGCCCCGACGATGCATAAGCGCATAGTCGGGGCAGTTTGTGAATAACTCTACTCCTGCAGAATCACCAGGCGTAGTCTTCCGGAGCGGTTTTGTGACCGGGGAAGATTTCATCGATCTTTTTGTTCGTCTCTTCCGAGATTTTGATTTCCAGCGCGCGCAGTGAGCCGTCGAGTTGATCTTTCGTGCGCGGGCCGATGATCGGACCCGTGATCACAGGGTTCTGGAGCATCCAGGCGAGCGCCATATCAGCGGGCTTTTCGCCGAGTTCGCCGCAGAGACCTTCCCATGCTTCCAGCTTCGGGCGATGCTTGTCGACTTCCTGTTCGAGGGACGCGCGTCTCCCTTCCGTCGGCTTCTGCAGAACGCCGCCGAGCAGTCCGCTTGCCAGTGGACTCCACGGGATGATGCCCAGACCGTAGGCTTCGCACGCCGGGATCACATCGGTTTCGATGTCGCGCTGGAGCAGGTGATATTTGCTCTGTTCCGACACAAGCCCGAGAGAATGCCGATGTTTTGCCGCCTCGTTCGCGCGCGCGATATGCCAGCCAGCGAAGTTCGAGGAGCCGACATAAAGCACTTTGCCCTGCTGTACAAGCAGATCCATCGCCTGCCATATCTCTTCCCATGGCGCATCTCGCCAGACGTGGTGCATCTGATAAAGGTCGATATAGTCCGTCTTCAGTCGGCGCAAACTGTCTTCACATGCTTTGCGAATATGCAGCGCGGAGAGACGCGATTCGTTCGGCCAGTCGCCCATATCCCCGTAGACTTTTGTCGCGATCACAACTTTGTCGCGCCGCCCGCCGCCCTGATCCCACCAGCGTCCGATGATCTGCTCGGTGATGCCCTCGCCCTTTTTCCAGCCATAGACATTGGCGGTGTCGAAGAAGTTGATCCCGAGTTCCAGCGCATGATCCATGATCGCGTAGCTGTCCGGTTCGGTCGTCTGCGGACCGAAGTTCATCGTGCCCAGGCAGAGGCGGCTGACTTTCAGCGCCGTACGCCCCAGATTCGTATACTGCATACTTTGTTATTCCCTCCAGAGAAATTTCAATCCAAAACTTTAGATCGAAGAAGCCGACCGGTATGGCGCCGAGTCGACTTCCGGTTCCTTCAAGTTCGACATGAAGCGTCGGTTTTCCTGAGTTCCGCACGATTTTTTGTCACAGAGAGACGGTATTTCCCGATCACTATGTTCCGGTATAATGTGCCAGAGATAGCTTGTATATCCAGAGTGAATATCAACCGATTCAGCCGAATCGAAGGAGAGCACTATGTTTTTGGAACTGCCGGGGAGAGTCGCGATTGTTACGGGTGGCGCGCAGAGCATCGGATTCGTGATTGCAGAGAGTCTGGCGCAGGCGGGAGCGAGGGTGCTGATTGCCGACCGTGAAAAAGATCGAGCAGAAGAAGCGGCGGCGAAGCTGAGAGCGGCTGGCCATGATGCCGCCGCGCACACGGTCGATGTCGCGGAGGACGAGCAGGTGCGTGATCTGGTGGCGCAAACGCTTAAAACCTACGGACAGATCGATATTCTGGTCAACAATGCAGGCATCACCGGCGATTCCGTACCCCTGTGGGAGCAGACCAACGCGAACTGGCAGCGAGTGCTCGACATCAATCTCACGGGCGTTTTCTACACTTGCCGCGCCGTTATCGGGCCGATGCGGGAGCGCAGGCGGGGAGCGATCGTAAACATCGCTTCGATCGCAGGCAAGGAGGGCAACCCGAACCTGATCCCGTACTCGGTATCGAAGGCGGGCGTGATCGCGCTGACCAAAGCCCTCGCCAAAGAGGTAGCAACCGAAGGAATTCGAGTCAACAGCGTGGCTCCCGCCGTCATCGAGACGCCGATGCTCGCACAGATGACGCCGGAAGTGGTCGCTTACATGTGCAGCAAAATCCCGATGGGGCGCATGGGACGCGCAGAGGAGGTCGCTGCGGTCGTGCATTTCCTCGCGTCCGACGAGGCGAGTTTCGTCACCGGTCAGTGCTACGACGTCAGCGGAGGGCGCGCCACTTATTGAGCCCTCACCCCCGACCCCTCTCCCTACCATTCGTCCCTCATTAGGGAGAGGGGAGAAAGAAGAGTATTGCTGCATTCGCCCTTCTCCCTGGCGAAGAATGAGCGGTAGGGAGAAGGGCGCGGCTACGCGAAGAGGGCGCGGCTACGCGAAGAGGGCGCGGCAAGCAGCGCCCCTACAGATGCTCGGAACTCTCTTCTATTACAGACCCTGAGTGGCCCCTTCCGCTTTCGTTGTAGCTTTTATCCCAACCTTTGTTTCAGCGACCCGAATCAGTAGGCTTTGGAATGCGCTCCAACAGTCGCTGTACGATTTTGTCGGTGGTGATTCCCTCGGCTTCGGCATTGAAATTGGTCACGATGCGGTGGCGCAGCACGGTCGTCGCGACCGAAGCGACATCCTCTGTGCTGGCGTAGTTGCGTCCGTGCAGCGCGGCGCGCGCTTTCGCGCCGAGTATCAGATACTGGGAGGCGCGCGGTCCGGCTCCCCAACTGACGCATTCGCGCACGAAGTCGGGAGCCTCTGGCTCTTCGGGACGCGTGGCGCGAACGATCGCGGCAGCGTAGCGGAACACATGGTCGCCGACCGGAATGCGTCGTACGATGTCCTGGAGCGCAAGAATGTCCTCGCCCGTCAATGTCTGCCGCAGTTCGACGTGCTGACCGCCCGTCGTCGCCTTCATAATCGCAAGCTCTTCCGATTCCGTCGGGTAGCCCACCACGATCATGAACATAAATCGGTCGAGCTGGGCTTCCGGAAGCGGGTAAGTTCCCTCCTGCTCGATCGGGTTCTGCGTCGCAAGCACGAAGAACGGCTCGGCGAGTTTGTGTGACTGCCCTCCTACCGTGATACGGTGCTCCTGCATCGCTTCGAGCAGCGCCGCCTGCGTCTTCGGCGGGGTGCGGTTGATCTCATCGGCGAGGATCATGTTGGCGAACAGCGGTCCGCGCAGAAAGACGAAACTCCGCTGGTGCGTGAGCGGGTCCTCCTGAATGATCTCGGTACCGGTGATGTCGGCGGGCATTAGGTCGGGCGTGAACTGAATGCGCTTGTAAGAGAGCGATAGGACTCGTGAGACGGTGCTGACGAGCAGCGTCTTGGCGAGCCCCGGCACGCCGACGAGAATGCAGTGCCCGCGCGCGAAAATCGCCATCAGCAGCTCTTCGATCACGGTCTCCTGC
>JBBQPY010000055.1:0-27050 GCA_038216735.1 Chthonomonadales bacterium | reverse complement strand
CGCGTCTCACGCCCGATGATCTCTTGCGGTGGCTGCAAGGAACGCAAGAGCGCAACGAACGTGCCAAGCGTTCGCACATCAAACGACGGCAAGCTCGCTTGCTAAAAGGTTCACCTCCTGACCCGTCGTTGTAATACTAGTGGACCACATCCAGTAGTTGGATTGTCGAAAATGTGAAGTGTCGTGACCGCGCCGGATTTGCTCATGCGGAAGATCGTTCCGCAGTCGGTTGTGCCTCCAGAAGAGGTAGTGCCGTAAAAGTAGCCGTCGGGCGCCTGGATCAGCTTGCTCATCGGCGCCTTTCCGCTCACATAGTTTTGCGAGAAGCTGTACAGTTTGGTGAGATTGTCGGCGTGTGCTGCCGGAACGATCAGACCTGCGAGCAGCATTGCCGCAAGCATCACTAGCGGCCGGAGTGCGCGGAGGCGTGAAGCATTGGTTCTCAAAGGCGTTCGTCACTTTCTTTTACAAAGCATTTACGATGCGGAAGCAGAAGTGCAACAGGACGGGCAGGAACATTCGATTCCAACAGGCAGCTACACATGAGAACCAAACCGCGGGTAACTTACTGGAATCAAACTGTTGCATGTGGTTCGGTAGAATCTGGCGAATATTGCAAAACATCACAAGAGTATTTCGATTATTCCGCTCGCTTTCCCTGCTCGATTTGACATACTCACTCTTCGTCACCGGAACCGGCAATACAGGATCAAAACCACAGCAGGACGGGGATCGATCTCCTCAAAGAGACTGCAGATAAAAAGTCATTGACAGGTAATCGGGTTACGTGTTATTGTATTCGTATCAGAGTGAATGGAGACGAGAGCATTGGGTCACTGCTATTGAAGGGAAACAAGAAATGAAACAGAGCGAAATGAAAGTGCGGGGTGGATTTACCCTGATCGAACTGCTCGTCGTGATCGCGATAATCGCGATACTGGCGGCGATCCTTTTTCCGGTTTTTGCTCAGGCACGCGAAAAAGCCCGTGCAATTTCCTGTGTCAGTAATGAAAAGCAGCTCGGCACTGCGCTGATGATGTATCTGCAGGACTACGACGAAAACTATCCTATGATGCAGTATCAGTCGGATTTCAACAACCCCGACACGCTGCACGTCTGGGACGATATGCTCTGGCCCTACATCAAAAACGGCAGCCGTACTAAGATCAATACCGGGGAGCAGGTCTCGTTCGGGTCGGGAGGGGTTTTCGACTGTCCCTCAGCGCCCGACAAAAATCAGGGCGGTGTCTACGGTATTCACTGGCTGATCGCTCCCGATGGCAATGTTCCCTGGGACGCTCAGCCGCAGACGATCACAACGACCTCGATGGCACAGATCGAAACGCCAGCCAGCACTGTGATTTTCGTGGAGCTTGGACGCAACGATGCCACCTGGGGTTGGGCCGCGTTCGACCCAAGTGAGTATTACTGGACTCAGACCGTTGGAACGCCTCCCGGCTCCGTCGATACCGGAGATGCATTGCTCTTCGACTGCGACGCCCCCGCCTCATCGGGTCCCGGCTCTTATCCCGGCTGCGGACTGTTGCCGCGTTATCGCCATACCCGTACCTCGAACATGGTTTACTGCGATGGACACGTGAAAGCGGTAGTGCGAGGACAGCTGAACTGGTACAAGAATATCTATGTCGCGGCCATTATGCCGACGCCCTACTAAAGCCACTGAAAACGCGGGCGACAAAGGAGCAGGATGATGGTGAGAAACAAATGGTGAGAAACAAAATGCGTGCTGTCACTGCGACACTTGCGATCTGCTGTCTTGGATCTGGACTGCTGGGATGCGGCAAGTCGGCGGAGAACGAGGCTCCGCCGACGCCCGACGCCTTCGCACAGCGAATCAAAGACAATCCACATATGACGCAGGCACAGAAGGACGCCGCGATGGAGAAGATACAGGGGACTCGTGAAGCAACCGGCAAACGTGCCGCAGCAAAGGCGGACACAGGCAAAACAGCAGATAAGCAGCCCTGAGACGAGCGCGCATTTGCGGGTCATTCCGGATAGCAGCGACCAAACTTGCTTTCGTTCCGGAACGACCCGGATTCAATGCCTACCATGCAGATAGTGTTCGCTAAACATCCTGGCAAACCGACGACGCTCCGCTGTATCCGCGACGATGGCTCTGTCACCTGGCAGAGCTATGGCAATCACAGCGGTTTCTTCGCTGTCCATGATCTGACGCACTATGCGATCGAAACCACCCTTGGCTACCGGCAGGCATTCTGGAGAATGATTGCTGCAGGACGCGAGCTCGGCGACTTTGGTCCTGGCGATGCGAAAACATTTCATTGTGAAGCAATCTATGCTGAGACGCTGGCAGGACTTCTGACCACATCCCAGGGAAATGGGAGTTTTCTCACCTACACGGATATCAAGGCGACTATCGACAGCAAGGCGCATGAGGCTGGCTTTGATCCTGTGAAGCTCATGGAGGAACATCTACTGCTGATTCGCAGGCGTGTTCGGGAGTTGCGCTGTGAGTGGGAGAGACTGTCAGATAGTGGGATTCTTACGCTTCCATTCAGTTTGTAGTTTTAGCAGGCAGACTAGAAGCAGGGAGCGCAGACGGTTGGCAGGCCACTCGAAGAGCGTTGCCCCTGCTGAGGAGTGGAAATGAATCCGAAACAAAGTCCTACAAGCTGGGTCAAGAACCTGTTTGAAGGCTTCTTGATGCTTGCCATCGCTATTTTTCTCTTCTGGTATTTTAGTGATTTCGAAGCGTCACACGAACCCTCCAGACGGATCCATTGGGTCGTTGCCTGGCTGTACAACATGGGCGGCAAATGGCTGGTCTGCTTTCTGGTTGCTGCGATGGCAGTTGTTGAGTTCGTTGCCGCAGCCCGCAAGTTCACACTGAGAGCGTAAGTAAGCGTATCGATACGCCTGCTGAGCCCGAGGGCCGCTTGACGGAATGCCAGCCAAATCGGGGTTTAGCCTGAGCCGTGAACTGCCAGACAACCTGGAGTATAAACCTCAGAGGGAACTGCTCACCCTGCCTTCATTTTCGCACTTACTCCCGAAGCTTCGAGATGGGGTTGGGGAATGATGAACAGTTCTCCTCAGATGCTACCAGTCTGCCGCGAGCGGAACGAGACGTAGAGCAGTGGCACGAATAGCAGCGTAAACAACGTCGAAAGGCTCAATCCACCGATCACCGCGACTGCCAGCGGCTTCTGCATCTCCGCCCCCGCCCCGATCCCCAGTGCGAGCGGCACCAGACCAAGGATCGCCGTCAGCGTTGTCATCAGAATTGGACGCAGTCGTACCTCCCCCGCATGAACTACCGCCTCCAGGAGGGGCAGCCCCGCACGTTCGCCCTTCTGCGCCTGATCGAGCAGCAGAATGCCGTTCTTGACCACGATGCCGACGAGCATAATCGCGCCCATAAATGAGGAGACATTCAGCGGCGTGTGCGTTACCCACAACCCCAGCGTGACGCCGAACAGCGAAAGCGGCATCACGAGCAGGATCACAGTCGGCGCAGTAAACGAGCCGAACTGGAATAGCATCACGCCGAACACGAGCAGAATCGCCAGACCAAGCACCGCCAGCAGGTTGCGGAACGAATCGTTCTGACTCTGTGCCTGCCCTGCGATCAAATAGGTGACGCCCGCAGGCATCACCACTCCGCGCATCATCGCATCCACATCTTTGATCGCGCTGCCGAGATCGCGCCCCGAAAGCCGCCCTGAGACGACTACGACACGGCGCTGGTCCTCACGGTTGATCTCTGTCGTGCCAGGGACCGTGTCGATCGAACCCAGCGAAGCGAGCGGAACGTTGAACCCCCCCGGCGCACGTATCGGAAGCTGCGCCATCTGTCGTAGATCGGCGCGGTATGCCGCAGGATAGCGCACGCGCACCGGAATCTGTCTGTCGCCCTGTAGCAACTGAGTAACCTGATTGCCGAACATCGCGGAGTTCGCCTGATCTGCGATCGAATTCGTTGTCAGACCAACGCGTCCCGCTTTTAGCGGATCGATGTGCGCCACCAGTTCGGGACCGCTTTCGATCACGCCCGTCTTCATGTCGACGACACCCTTGATCTTTTCCAATTTTTCCCCGACGCTTTTCGCCAGATCATTGATCTGCGTCTGGTTTTCTCCGAATAGTTTGATCTCGATCGGGTCGGGCGCGCCGGAGAGGTCACCAATTAAATCCTGAAGCACCTGTACAAAATCGATATCGACTCCTGCTACTTCCGACTTGATTTTGTCGCGGAGATCGTCCTGGATCGCCTCAATACCGCGCTTGCGGTCTCGCTTCAGCACCACGGCGAAGTCGCCGCGGTTCGGCTCCGTAATCGCAAAACCCAGTTCCGTACCGGTGCGTCGCGAATAGGTCTCGACCTCCGGCGTCTCTTTTAGAATGTCTTCCATCTTGCGCAGTAGACGGTCGCTCTCCGCTAGCGAGGTTCCCGGGAGCGTCGTGTAGTCGAGAATGAATGCGCCCTCGTCCATCGTGGGCATCAACCCCGTCTCCATGTGGGAGGCAAAGAAATAGGTTCCACCGAGCAGAATGGCAGCCCCTATCGGCGTGAGCCAGCGTCGTTTAAGAGAGAATCTCAGCACACGGTCATAGAGGCGCACGAACCGCTCAAATAGGCGCCCATGCTCCGGCGCGCCGGGGCGCGTCTTCAGGAATGTCGCGCAGAGCGTCGGGCTGACGAGGAGCGCAAGCATCAACGAGACCATCAGCGCGATCGAGAGCGTGACGGCGAGCGCGGTGAAGAACGCGCCATAGACGCCCGATACCAGCACCAGTGGCAGGAACACGACGACCGTCGTCAGGGTCGAGGAGACCATCGGCGCAGCGATCTCCTGTGCCGCTTTCTGCACCGCGACGGAGCGATCTTCGCCATGTGCCAGATGACGGAAGACGTTTTCGACCACGACAATCGCGTCGTCGATCACGAGTCCAATTCCGACTGCGAGCGCCCCCAATGTCATCAGATTCAGTGTCATGCCCGCAATTCGCATCAGGAGAAAGGTGATCAGCACTGTCGCCGGTATGATCGCTGCCGTCACCAGCGTAGCACGAATGTCTCCGAGGAACATTAACAGCACGACGACAGCGAGCGCTGCGCCGATCAAAACTGCATCGCGGACGCTGCTGATTGCTTCGCCGATCAGTATCGACTGGTCATAAAAGGTACGTATCGTCGTGCCTGGGGGCAGCGACTTCTTGAGTTTGGCGATCTCGTCCTGTACGCCCTGTACGACCGAAACGGTGTTCGCGTCGGGCTGGCGCAGGATATTGATCAGCACCGACTCGGTGCCGTCCGCTGTGACGATCGTTGTGCGATCCTGAACGGAGGGTTTGATGTCGGCGAGCATTTCCAGCGTGATAGGAACTCCGCTGCGCTGGGTGACGACGACGTGTTTGAGCTGTTCCGGGTCGGTCGTTTCGCCGGAAACGAGCGACTGATAGAGCTGGTACTGCCTGTCGAGCTTGCCAACGGCACGCACCACATTCGCCTGCGTCAGCGCTGTTTCGACATCGGAAAGCGCGAGTTTATAAGCGGCGAGTTTCTGTGGGTTCACCTCGACTGCGATTTCAGGTATCCGTCCGCCCTGGACGATGACCTGCGCCACACCAGAGGCGCGTGTCAGTTGAGGGCGCAGCGTGTAGGTTGCGAGCGACCAGAGCTGCGACTGCGAAAGAGTTTTAGAACTGATCGAGAGCCCGAGGATCGGGAAAACCGTCGGGGTCATGCGTTCGACCTCGATCTGCGCCTCCGGTGGAAGCAGGGGACGTACCTGGCTCACCTTTGCGGTGACGAGCTGCTGTGCGGTCAGCATATCGGTGCCCCACACGAAATCGACCGACATTTCCGAGCCGCCGCGCTGTGTTTTCGAGCGTAGACGACTGACGCCGGGGATGGTAGCGATCGCCTCTTCCAGCGGGCGCGTCGCCGAAGCGACGACCGTACGTGAAGGGCGCTCGCCAACATCGACGACCAACTTGATGCGAGGGAAGGTTACGTCCGGCAGAATCGAGACAGGAAACGAGCGCACCATCAGCGCGCCGACGCCGCAGAGTACGAGCGTCACGAAGATTACCGCCTTGAGATTGCTTGTCGCGAAACGACTCAGATTCACGGTGTATTGCCTCTAACTGTTGTACTGGTATCTATTTTAGTTGTGATGGCCGCCTCCGGTTTCGCGTCCGTTTTGTCCGCTGTTTCCGGCTTTTTGCCATCTGTGCCACTCTCCGCAGCGTCTTTCTTGTCGGCTGGCTTGTCACCCGATTTGTCGGCGAGACGGATTTTTGCGCCGTCGGTCAGTTCGTACTGCCCGAGCGCTACGATATGGATGCCGGGCTTGATGCCGGAAAGTATCGCAACAAGTTTTCCTTGTTCCGTTTCGCTGCCGACTTCGACTTCCTGCTGATGGGCGGTACTGTCGCTGGCGATCGTGAAGACGACCATTTTGCCATCGTGATTGATCAGTGCGGATTTGGGCACGACGACCGCTTTCGGGTCGCTGCCGACCACGATTTCCGCCGTAGCGAACGTGCCCGACTTCAGCAAAGCGTTCGCGTTCGAAACGGCGATACGTACCGTAATGAGATTGGTGAGCGGATCTACCTGGCCAACGCTGAGCACGTTCCCCGTGAAGACTTTATCGGGCAAATCAGTCGTTCTGACGTGCGCTATCATGCCGATTCGCACTTTCGTGCCGTCCGCGGCAGGCAGACTGGCGAGAAGGTTAAGCGAGTGTGGATCGGCAATTTCGAGGATCGGAACCGTTGGATCGGCGACATCGCCAGGGTTGCCGGTGCGGCGCATTACGATGCCATCGATCGGGGCACGGAGCTCGGAAATGCTCGCTGTCGCAGTGGCTGCCGAAAGGTCTGCCTGACGCTGTGCTGCCGTCTGATGCATCGCCTGCGCTTCCTGCCGCTTCGCTTCGACAGTCAGCGCGCTCTCCTGCGCCTGCCGCAAACCGCCTTCCGCCTGCGAGACCTTCGCGTCCCCGCTCGACCGGGCTTGCGTCAGGGCAGATTGCGCCGCATCGACGCGCAGTTCCGCCGCCTGTAGGTCTTCGGCGCGCGCCCCAGCGCGTACGAGACTGCTCTGTTGCTGAGCGCTCTCGAGAGTGGATTCAGCGACTGCGAGCGCAGTCCTTGCGTCCTCCAGCGTACGTTTCGCCGAGATGCCCTTATCGAACAAAAACTGGATCCGGCTCACTTCTGAGTTTGCGCGATCTCGAGTCGCCTTCGCCAGGTTCACAGCCTGAGCAGCCTGCGCAATCTCCTGCGGGCGCGCTCCGGCGCGTGTTCGTTTCAAATCTGTCTGTGCGGCGAGGAGGGCGTTTTTCGCTACGCTGATGCTGCTATCACGATCGATTTTTGCCGCATCCAAAGTCAGTCGCGCGAGCCGCACTGCATTTGTCTGATCCGTCTCAGCAGCACGCGCGGAGGTGTCTGCCTGCCGCGCCTGGGTCTCGGAGGTGCGAAGTGCCGCCTGAGCGCTGCTCGCCTGCGCCTTCTGAGGGCGGTTGTCGAGCGTTGCCAGCGTCTGACCGATACGAACATGCTCTCCTTCACGCACCAGTACCGCTGTCAGGCGTCCGGCAACGGGAGCGGCGATACGCACACTCGCGCCCTGACCGGGCGACAGTGTTCCCTGCGCGATGATTGTCGTCTCGACGGGGTGGACGGTCGCTACCGCCTCTTCCACCGTGATCGGGTCGGCGGAAGCAGTATCTTCGGCTTTCGCCGGAGCGTCGGCGCCCTTTTTACAGCCCGTGAGCGGCAGTAGGCACACCGCCATGAGTGTGCCGAGCGCGAGCGTAGCTTTTACGTAACGGCTAGTTCTCAAGTTTGTTCTCAAACAAATATTGGGTCTCATAGTCCTGTTTCCGATGCTTCTTTCCGATGCCTGACTGCGTGGATCACAAATCGAAGCCTTCTGACCATACACATATCGCAAGTGCCAACACCTACCATTTCCGCCTTAAATCAATGTGAAACTGCCCGTAATCCCCTGCTTTCCGAAGGGATTGGCGGATGATCTATTTCAACTGTCCACAAACAAAACCTGTACCAGAACGCCATCGGGCTGCTGTGATAGTCGTATCTGCCATCCATTGGCGTCGGCGATCGCTTTGCAAATCGCAAGTCCGAGACCATTGCCACCCGTTTTCGAGTTTCGGGAGGTATCTGGTCTATAGAATGGCTCGAAAAGTTTTTCAGGATTCCACTCAGGTAGCGGAAGGCAAGTATTGAAGATACTCAGAGCCACGGTATTCGCCGCCGATTCGATCCTGACCTGAACGAGGCCGCCCTCACTGGCATATTTGAGAGCGTTTTCGATCAGATTGCGCACCAGCATCTCTGCATGACTCGGCGATGCATTGAATGACGCTTCCGAGGGAAATATCGTTCGCAAATCCAGGCGACGGGCTTCGATCAGCGGCGCAGAATTCTCAAGCACCTTTCCACAAAGTTCGGCAATATCGATCGGCTCACGCTGAGGAAGCGGCGCTGCATCGAGCTGATTGAGCAGCAGTAGATCGCGCACTAGCGATGACAGCCTGCGTGTCTGCGTGTGTGCTTCCTCAACTACTGTGGCGTACTCGTCCGCCGTCCGCTTACGCTGGATTGCAAGCTCCAGATGCCCGGAGAGGGCCTGCAGCGGTGTTCGTAGTTCGTGGGATGCAGCGGCATAAAATCGCCCGCGTGTCGCTGCTGTTTCCGCCTGACGCGCAAGCAGCCCATTCAGCGTACCGACGAGCGAAACGATTTCAGCGTCTTGCGAAGGTGCAATGAGACGCACCTGAAAGCTGTCGCCAGAGGCGGCCTGCGCCTGCTGTGTGAGACGACCGATCGGCGAGAGCGTCCACCCTACCAGCAGCCACGCACCGACTGCTGCGACTGCAATCGCGCCCAGGCTCAGTGCCAGCAGCATCCGATTCTGACTCTGCAGCATCCGCTCGGTTCTGTTCCAGGGCTGCCCGATAACTACGGTTTCAGAGTTCGCTTCGACAACGACTACTCGCCAGCCATCGTCTCCATGGCGTGGCCATCCAGGAACATGACCTTGAGACTGCTGCAGAATGTGTCCCTGTTTGTCGACGATCAGCAGCGCCATTCCGTTTGGGCGGAGCTCCTCGCTTTCCACTTCATCGAGTTCGTGTTTGTCGAGCCGATGATCGTCATTTGTCAAATTGGGCACCACGATCTGCGCGATCCCATGCAGTAGATTGTCCGCATTACGTTCCGCGACATGACGCGCATACCAGTTCATTCCGCTGCAGGCAAAGAGCAGCAGCAGTGCGATGCTCAGTGCAAAAGCGACAGTCATTCGTGTCCGTATCGAATTGAACACGGAACGCGAACGGCTATTTTTAACCGACCCGCTTTCAGCAGGCATCGGAACCTCCCTGCACAGCCGCTGCTGCCGGGACCGGATCGGTCTGCTCACCAGCATCCTCTGCATCGGCTTCCAGTCGATAACCGACGCCGCGCACAGTGTGGATCAGCGGGTTGGTGCGACCCCTGTCGATCTTGCTGCGCAGGTAGCTGATATATACGTCCAGCACATTATCGTTGCCATCAAAATCGTACTGCCAGACATGGTCGAGGATCATCGAGCGGGTCAGGACACGCCCCACATTCCGCATTAGATACTCGAGGAGAGAATATTCAGTCGCGGAAAGCGAGACGGATTTGCCGCCGCGGGTAACCCGTCGCGTCGCCGGATCGAGGATCAGATCGGCGGCGCGCAAAATAGTCGGGCTCGAGGTACCGCGCCTCAGCAGAGCCCGCACTCTTGCCAGAAGTTCCCCGACCTGAAATGGCTTGACAACATAGTCGTCTGCGCCGCTGTCGAGCCCTTCGATCTTGTCCGCAAGGGTATCGCGAGCCGTAATCAGCAAAATCGGAGTCGCGATCTGCGCGGCGCGCAGTCGGCGACACACTTCGAATCCGTCCATGCCAGGCAGCATTCTATCAAGCAAAATCAAGTCGTAGACCATCGTCTTTGCGGCATCGAGCGCGATGAGACCATCGCCGACAACCTGCGCCGCATATCCCGCTTCGGAGACTGCCTGCTTCAGGAACCGCGCCACGCTTTCATCGTCTTCGACAATCAGCACATTCATAATCGCATCCGACACATTTCTTTACAAACGCAGTTTAGGGATCGCCCTTCCCAATTTGCGGTGGCCGACCATGTACTCAAGCTGAAACCTCGCTATGTTGACAAAGCGTGTTCCCTGGTCGAAATCCCGACTAGTTGGCGTACCGCCAATTATCCTTCGGATGCAAATATCGGTCTGCCTGACCTTCGCGTCCTCTGGTTTCTGGCGATACGCCTTAACAATCGGTTGATCACAACCCGTTCGAGGCTGCTGTCAAGCAGCGACTAATCGCCTTTTTCACCTTTTTCAGGAGCCGCTGGAGCTGCAGGAGCCTTGTCGGATTTTACCCCGATTGCTGTGTTGAGTTCCTGTTCCATCTCTTTGGCTTCGCCAGCAGGAGTGATTTCCTCGACAGCATTGACTTTACCGGTCATCGGGTCGATTTCGACCTCCTGAATTTTCTTGCCGGAAACGACCATCACGCCGTACACCCAGTGTCCTTCGTCGAACTCGAAGTTCGCGTTGAGCGGTCTGCCAGGCACTTTCGCGAGTGCGATTTTGATCGCCGCCCATGGCGTGATCTTGCCAGCCGGTTCCGGCTGCTTCTTACCGTCCTGTGCGCGTGCTACCAGGGAAGCGCCGCCGAGTACGGACGCCAGCCCAAGCGCCAGCGCGAATGCGCCCTTCGTTTTGGAAATCGTCTTCATTGTCTCATTATCTCCTTAAAAAATCATCCGAAATGAATCGGACCTCCTCGTACATATGCGATACGGTTTTAGGATACTCTCCCGTCCTTAAATCCGTCTTGGATTCACATGAGAATCCATTAAGCGCCGAGAAGGCACAATCCTCGGAAGGGAATTGGTGAAGCCAATCCGCGCTCCTATGCTATCTGGCAGGTTTCGCAATTCCAGACCGGGACTTGAATTGAAGTGAGAACGCCGTACCTACCTAAATTGTACGAAGGCTATTTCCCGTAGACCAGGATGACGAACGATCCGGGTACATAGCCGCGCCGTCGCGGATTGGTTTCGCCTGGAGCCGGAGGCAGAGACTTTGCTGCTGCAAGGAAGATACGGTGCGTCTTGGGATCGAGCGCCATCGTACGTGCGCCAGGCTGGGTCTTTACATTTGCTGCAACAGGGAAGATTGTTCCGCTGCCAGTCTGCACCAGAGTCAGACTGCCTTCACCATTCGAGCTGATGGCCAGGCCGCTGCCCGGATCGAAACCAACCGCATCGGGACCATCGCCGATCGTCGGCGAGCCGATTACTTTACCGGTAGCCGTATCGAGTATCACCATTTTCTGGTTGCCGCAAACCGAGAACAATCGCCCGTGTTTCTTGTCGATCGCCAGCCCCGTAGGTTCTTCGCCGGGCGCGAGCGGCCAGCGATTCAGGATTTTCAGTGACTGTGCGTCGATCTGCACGATCTCGCTCTTATCTTCGATATTGACGTAGACTTTGCCTTTATCGTCCGACGCCGCAAATTCCGGTCGACCGCCGAGTGGGAGTGTGCCGACGACTTTTCCTGTCGATGCATCGATTGCGGTTGCGTCGCCACTCTGTCCGTTGAGTGTGAATACACGCCGTGAAGCCGCCTCGAAAACGATCGCATCGGGTCCGGAGCCGACGGGAATATGCGATGTCGCTTTGAGTGTCTTCAGGTCGAAGACCGTGACTGTGTTATCACCGCCATTGCTGGTGAATCCCTTGCCGAGTTTCGACGCGATCGCTACGCCATGCACGCCCTTCGTATTGGGAATATCGCCTGCCGCTGTATCGCTGTCGATATCGACAACCGAAACATGGCTCGAGCGCGCGATATAGAGGCGACGCGCGGCAGAATCGACCGTCAAATAGTCCCAGCCTCCGTCCCCTGGAAGCGAAATTTTCTTCAGTTCATGATAGCCGGAGGCATCCGCGCGTTTCTTCTCCAGCGCGGAAGTAGCGGGGGCGACCAGTGCAAGCGCGCAGAGCGGCAGAAGCGCGAGCGTGCCAAACAGTACGGATCGATTGTGTTTCATAGTAGATAGCCTCTTTACCCTTTCTGTGGTAACTTTTTTTAGAGATTTGAGCAATCAGCGAGCAATAATCAAAGCGATCTAACGTCCGGAGGACGCATTACCGAACGCCAAGCCAATCAGGGTTCATCCCTTACACCTTTTTTGGTTGGACGATCGGATTGTCATGCAGTTATGGCAATGTGCCACCGACAGCACGCTGCAGAGTAGCGGCAGCGATGTTGTAGTCGGCGAGCGCGCGGGCGTAGTCAGTCTGCTCGAGTCGGTAGACCTGCTGTGCGTCGAGCAGTTCCAGAAAGCTGTTAGCGCCTCTTGCATAGCCAGTTCTCGCCATCTCCAGCAGCTCTGATGCCCGATCGAGACGTCCGGCGCGAAACGATTCGACGGAGCGACGCGCTAACTCGAGCGTGCGCCAGGCAGTCTCCACGCTCAGCCGCACGGTTCGCTCCGTCTCGCTCACGATTGCGTCCTGCTCCTGCAATGCGGCTTTGGCTACCCCGGCGTCGGCCCGATTCCTGCCGTAATCGACGAGCGGAAAGGTGACTCCTACGCGCAAGCTGTCGCCCGGGATCGCGGGATCGAACGAGCCGTGAATCCCCTCCACGAAAAGGTCGGGCTGACCCTGGATTCTTGCTGCATGAAGTGCGGCAAGACGCGACTCACGAAGACGCCGCGCCGACTGCAGGTCCGGTCGGTTACGTAGTGCCGCTTCCTGGAGCGCCGAGAGCGAATAGGTTCTCGGCGTGAAAGCGAGCGTGTCGGTCAGAGCGATCGTAGAGCCCGCTGGCATTCCGATCAGGCTGGCGAGTGTCGCGCTCCGGTTCGCGCTCTCCGTCTCGGCGGTTTGGAGTAGTTGTTCGGCCCGCGCCTGCTCGATCCCGCTGCGCACCACATTGCTGCGCGGGACGTCTCCAGCTTCGAACTGAGTTGCCGCTGCCTCGGCGAATGTCTGCGCGGCGCGAAGGGCATCGGCGGCGAGCTGGCGCTCGGCTTCCGATCGCAGGCTCTCATAGTAAGCGGTCTGCACACTCAAAGTCAAATCTGCCAGGACACCCGTGTTATCGGCAATACTGGCGCTCTGGTCGGCACGCGCGGCTCGTATTCGCTGCCTCCGCTTATCGCCGAGTTCGAAGATCTGAGTGAGCTGAATATCCTGTCCGAACGCACCCGTGTTATTGCCAACAGCCTTGGAAAGTATGAGCGACGGATTCTGCAGCGATCGAGCGCCACGCACACGAGCATCCGCGCCATAAAGCCTTGCTGCAGATCCCGCAGCAAGGTAACTGCGAGCCTGCGCCATTCGCAATGCATCGTCGAGCGACAGACGCTGCGCTGCGCTCTGCAGCGATTTTGCTCCATTTTCCGGAGTGCTGGCAGCCGACTGTCCGGCGGAAGAATGAATGGGGGCGGCAGGTGACGCGGCGGGAGGCAAAACAGGCGTCTGTGCCAGCGCAGGAACGGACAAAATCGCAATTTGACCTGCACACAACGACATTTTACCGAAAATAGTGAATGGCAATCGCACGCTCCGCAATACGCTCTCCTTCCGAAATTCCAGGGCGCTCGAGGCAGGTTCGAAGTGCTGATAACATGGAGAAAAGACACTCGTCACGCGCCTGAGACAATAAATGCTTCTTTAGATCTATCTACTACGTTAAAGTACCCGCTGACATACCGGTTATGACGCACAGAACACGCAGAAACATCTGAGAATGCTTTAAGTACTCCGGGCAGCCCTGTGACAGCGCGAACATCCCTCTCTTCGGCAGCGGTCAGCAAACTATGATACGAACAAAATCCCCGGTCTCATTATTAAAAGGAAGACAGGGGATTTTCGTTTTGTCGAAGCGGTCGAAAATGTACGATTGGTTGTTTATTCGCGGGGCAGATCGGAACCGGAGTACTCGCTGGAGTAGTTCGGCGGCTCTTTGGTGATCCAGACATCATGTACGTGGCTTTCGCGCAGACCGGCTCCGGTATTGCGAATGAACTGTGCGCGATCCTGGAGTTCGGAGATGGTATGCGCGCCGATATAGCCCATGCCGGAGCGAATGCCGCCGAGCAGCTGGTGGATCGTATCGTGCACCGCGCCCTTGTACGGAACTCGCCCTTCGACTCCCTCTGGCACGAATCGCGCCGAACTGGTCTGCCCGTAGCGATCGCTCGATCCTTCGCGCATCGCCCCTTCGCTCCCCATGCCGCGATAGTCCTTGAAGGCTCTGCCCTGATAGAGGATCACTTCGCCGGGAGCTTCCTGCGTTCCTGCCAGCATATTACCGACCATGATCGCCGCCGCGCCAGCCGCCAGGGCTTTGGTAGCGTCACCGCTCCACCGGATACCGCCGTCCGCGATCACAGGGACATTATAGCGACGCGCCTCATCCGCGCACTCCATCACCGCCGTCAACTGCGGGACGCCCACGCCGCTCACAATTCGGGTAGTACAGATACTGCCTGCGCCCAAACCGACTCTAATGCCGTCTGCGCCCGCTTCGATCAGCGCTCTCGCGCCTTCCGCAGTCGCGACATTGCCAGCGATCACCGGCAGGGCAGGGAACTCGCTTTTCACCGAGCGCAGCGCGTTTAGCACGCCGCGCGACTGCCCGTGCGCCGCGTCGATTACGATCAAATCCACGCCCGCCTCGACGAGCGCCGCAGTCCGTCCGATCGGATCGCGCAGCGGCCCGATTGCCGCTCCGCAGCGCAGCCGTCCCCGTCCATCTTTCGTCGCATTCGGGAACTGGCGCACCTTCTGGATGTCCTTGATCGTGATCAGCCCGAGCAGCCGCATATTCTCATCGACGATGGGCAGCTTTTCGATGCGGTGCGCCTGTAGAATTTCCTGTGCCTGTTCGAGTGTGGTGCCGAGGGGGGCGGTGATCAGACCACCATGGCGGTTCCGTTCGCTGGTCATGACCTGGTGGATCGGGCGAGTAACATCGGTTTCGAAGCGGATGTCGCGGTTTGTGAGGATGCCAACGAGTCGGCCGGTGGCGGGTTCGGTGATCGGAACGCCGGAGATGTGGTAACGCTCCATCATTCCGAGCGCATCCTGGAGAGTCTTATCGGGGGGAAGGCTGATCGGATCGACGATGATCCCGTGTTCGGAGCGTTTGACTTTATCGACTTCCTGCGCCTGCTGTTCAGGGGTCAGGTTTCGGTGGATGATGCCGAGACCGCCTTCGCGCGCCATTGCGATCGCCATACGGGCTTCCGTCACGCGATCCATCGGAGAGGAGAGAATCGGTGCGCGCAATTGGATATCTCTGGCGATAATCGTGCGCGTATCCACGTCTGCAGGGGTAATGTCGGTATCACGCGGCAGCAGCAACACATCATCGAAACTGAGTCCTTCACGTATCGAAATACTCGTGTCTTGCATCCGTTTATTCCTTCGCGCGCGCTGTGCATTGCCGGACAACCGTTCCGGGAATGGGTAGATAATTAAGTCAGTATATCCCGAAAGCGAAACGAATGTCAACGGCCGGGTGCAGTATCGGCAACTCTGCAGGCAGTCTAAGCGCCTCGGACACCTGCGATCTGCAAGCTAGAACAACAGCTCGAGTTGCTGGAGTTCCACGGGTGTGCCTTCATTCGACCATATCTCCCGACCATTTCAGATCAAAACGAGTTGCTGCTGCGCCTGAAATCACGAGGCTGAAACCCAGGTCAGGCACTGCGAAGTTCAACGCCACAGGTTGGATGCAAATGCTTTCTGTACAGTTTCTTCACCGTAGCTATTTACCCTCACTCCCCCTCTCCCCAAGCTTCAGGAGAGGGGGAGTGAGGGTGAAGGGCGTATCAATGCAGGGAGGGCGGCAGTTCGTCGGGAGAGACGTCGAGTTCAAAATAGGCTTGTCGGAGCCTCTGTTTGACGATCGCTTTGTCGTCGGCAGGAATGCCGGTCGCTCTGCCATCGCCGCCAAGCTGCATGGCGGCCAACACGAGCGCGTCGGCGTTGGGGGTCCCGTCGGGGTTACGGTAGGGGAGTTTCCATGTGGTCGGATCGTGCTGGTTCGGCACATAGGCGTAGCATTGCGGAAGGAGGGGAAGATTTATGGCTTGAACATGGGAAAGCGCCACATCCGGACGAATCACTTCGCGCAGCAGGAGGTCCATAATCGTCTGCTGATCGGTTCGGAAGTTGGCGGTGCGCATCAGTTCGCGCTTCAGCAGCCCGAGCACTTCGTCGGAGAGCAGCATCGCCGTCAGGCGTCCCGGATTCAGAACACGTGTACGCTCCCAGTAGCGCGATAGCGCATCCTGTTCGACTCCCTCTTTCGAAAGCAGGAAGAAGAGCGTCGCCTGCTCTTCGATCGTTTTGGGGTCACCGAGCGCAGCGCGAAAGACGAGTTCCGCATGACGGTCGTTTCCGACGCCGAGCCGGTAGCATGCCCAGGTATCGGCGTTGGTCAGCACGACCCATTCGGCATAGGGCGGCGTGTGTATGCCGGTAAGGCGGACGAGATGGGCAGCATTGGGGGCGATGCCGATCGCTTTGACAACGACAAGAAATTCGAGTTTGCCTTCGAGGAGCACCGCATGGTCTGCGCGGCCGCGCACGCTGATTTCGGTGGTTACATCGAAAAAAGGGTCGTAACCGAGCATATCGCCGAGCATTGCTTTGATGATATCGCTCGTGTCGCGATCGTTCATACCCCGCTGACGTGCTTGCGCGACGATACGGCTGTACTTTCTGATGCCGTCCGTGATACGACCGCGGATCTGTTCATTGAATATCAGCATCACTCGAACTCCAGACGAAGAACAGTGACCATGTCGGTTTCGAGATCGACTTCGGTGGCATAGACGGGGATTCCATAGCCGCCTATCGTCGTACAGTCGCCTGTTTTGAGGTCGAAGCAGTAACCGTGCCGTCGGCAGACGAGGCGTCCACTTTCCACATTCGCGCCGTCGAGCGGCGCGTTCTGGTGCGGGCATAGGCTTCCGACTGCGAAGACCTTTCCGCCGTGCAGAACCAGTGTGCATTCCCCGCCATCCTCATTCCCTTTGTTCCCGGTCTCTACCGTTCCACTGTGCTGTATTTCCTCAATCAGCCTTACGGTCTTACCGACATCGGGCGTCAATTCCGAAAGCCGTCCTGCCGCATAACGTACCTTTCGCATCACTGTTCAGCCTTTACCCCGCTGCCCTCATCCCTGCCATACGAACCGCGTCAGGGAGAGGGGACAAGTGACCGCGCAATCAAAAACGTTAGGGAGCGGAAACGTAGAAGCTCACGCCTATTCGAAGCAGCGTTGTTTGCGGCGCCCACTCTAGTTCGTGGGAGCGTTGCGCCGTGACAACAGTACGATATCCGCCTTGTTTTCAGCCGCCGAGCTGACTCATACCGCGCCCAACGGGGGCTTTGCCATCTTCGAGCCGATGCTCTTTCGGTTTGTGAAGTACGGTGAGGCGGAACAGTTCAGCGATGTCGTCATCGGTCGCGCTGCCGCGCAGGGCAGCGCGCAGATCGACCTCGCCGTCTGCCATCAGGCAGGGACGAAGCTGACCGTCGGAGGTCAGGCGCAGACGATTGCAGTCGAGGCACATATCGTTGGTGATCTGACTGATAAATCCGATTGTGCCTGCAGCGCCGGGCAGCCGGAAAGTTCGCGCGGGTCCGTTGGTGAGGATTTCGGCAGGTTCGAGCGCACCGAAAATCTCCTCGATACGGCGGCGAGTCTCTTCCGTCGAGACAAAAGCGCGGCGGAGCTGCGTCGCATCCAATTGACCATTTGGCGAAGCGTCTGCGGTACGAAATCCGGTACGGAACGTTTCGGAGGTTTCGTTGGCATAGAGCGAAATGTTCGTATCGCGACGATACCCTGGAACAGCCGAAAGCGCGAAATAGCCCGCCATTCCAGAACCGGTGTCGGAGGCGCTGTCATCGCCTTTCGACCAGTTGATCGGCATCAATTCGATGAAGCGCACGTGGAGCGGCTTTTCGATTGTCAGGCGAGCGAAGTCGGCCGCTTCATCCTCGTTCCAGCCGCGCATCACAACGCAGTTCAATTTGATCGGGGTCAGCCCGGCCGTTTCCGCCGCATCGATACCGCACAGCACATCGTCGAGACTGCCGCGCCGAGCAATGCGTATAAAACGATCGGGTCGCAGGGTATCGAGGCTGATATTGAGGCGATTCACGCCTGCGCGGGCGAACCCTTCGGCATAGCGTGGGAGTAACAGACCGTTCGTGGTCAGCGAGAGGTCCTGCAGACCGGGCAGAGCACCGATTTCGTCAACGAGCGCAGCGATGTCTTTGCGCACGAGCGGTTCGCCTCCGGTGAGGCGAATTCGTGACATCCCCAGTTCGATCGCGACGCGAACCAGGCGTATCAACTCGGCCGTCGTCAGCAACTCCTCTTTTGGCGCAACTGCTGCACCTTCTTCGGGCATACAGTAGACGCAGCGGAAGTTGCAGCGGTCAGTAACACTGACGCGCAGGTAGTCTATAGTGCGATTATAACTGTCTATTAATGGCATTATGTGCCTTCAGGGATTGCTGGGGGTGGACTGTTACCACTTTTGCTGTCGAGAGAATTCAATCCGTGCGTCAGGTTTCACAGATCAGCGGTCGTCCGGATCGACCGGAAGTGCTTTCGGCGGCGCGGCTTGCTTGACCGCATCGCCACGCACGATCGCCGAACGAATGGTACCGGCAATCGCGACCAGAGTTCGCTGACTGGCAGGCCCGTCCCAAAAAATATCGGAAGTGGCTTTGCCACGGACATCCGTCACGAGCGTCTGCGTCGCCTCACCGTGAGCGCTTTCGATCGTAACTTTCTGCCCGAAAATCGGGTTGCCATAACGGTCGGTAACGGTGACTGTCAGCACATTGCGCTCCGGCGGATAGCCTGAGCGTGTGGAAAGAGTAGCGCGTACAACCGCTGCCGCCCCGCCATTGACTCGTACCTGCAGACGATAGTGCGAAGTTCCGCGCCGCGCGACGACATAGCCAGTTCCCGCATGCAGTGCGGTAAAGACGCCCGTCTGCGAGACGAACCCGTACCCGTTTTCTGTTCCCCATACGACATCTTTTCCACCAGCCGGATTTGTCGGAACCGCAGTCGGAGCAGCATCAGGCGCCATCGGAACATCCGTTGGCTCGGGCGGAGCGGCTGTTTCGTCGGCAGACGCAGTTCCGGCCTCTGCTGGCAGGTGCAGTTGTGCCGGCTGTCCTGCTGTCAGGGCAGCAGCATCCGCTGGAGCGCTGGCAGTCGGCGCGGTCGGCTGCGAGAGCGTGTTTCCCAGACTGCCACTCAACTCATCACTATAGACAAATAACCCGTCTGCAACCGCACGTGGTTCACCGTCAGAAGGCGCGTTTACGATGCCATCGCCAAGGAACATCGTCGTTGAGCCGCCACCGTCGAAATTGATCGCGTTCACTGCTCCGAGCCGCTTCATGATGGCGGCGAGTTCGGGCAGGGTAGCGCCACGGCTCCATTCTGCGCGCCCGTCCACGGTGACGAGCATCAGTTTGCCGGACGCATCGACGCCTGCTGCCGTACGGGGATGCCTTTTGTTGATGAAACTGGAGAGAGGGAAATTCTCCGCTTCACCGTCGACCGAGATCAGACCGTCGCGTACCAGAAAAGGTCCGCCGCCGACCGCCTGTTCTACATCCATCCAGCGAGGCGAGAAACGGGCGTTGCGAAGTCCGCCAGCGCGTGACGGATAGCGTCCGCGCACCGGAGCGGGCGTATTGGCGACGAGATCGAAGCGGAACGTGAGCGTCTCGCCCTGTCTGCACTGATTCTGAAGCCGGGCGGCTGAAGCCCCGAGCGCGACAAGCAGAGTGCCATCGGCGGGGCAGGCGGGGATCCGCTCCCCGACAGCGATCGGCGCGATGGTCTCGACCGTCCCCGCACAATCGGCAGAGAGGCGCACCGGCAGATTCGCGTTTCGGAGCGTGACCACGATACCTTCTTTATCGACCGGCGGCGTTGCGGCATAGGAGGGCGTCAAAACGACAACGTCATTCGCATGAGGAAGCCTGTTGATGCCGAGCAGCGTGGATTCGGACTTGTCCTGAGCGGTGATTGTGCCGATCGGGACGAGCACATCCATGCGCACGCCGGACTTGCCAATGCCCAGACAGGCGCGGTAGTCCGCCGGTTCGCTGAGCAGTTCGCCGTCACGCACTGCGAGTCCGAGCGGATCGCCGGTGAACGGAAAGAAGTCGGCGTTGACACCGGCAACGGCATGGCTTCGTCTGGCAATCGACGGAATGGTTTCGCGCCCGAGCGTTGGACCACGCAGGGTGATTGCATCGAGCGCCTGCCCGCAACGCACATGGACACCGGGCGCGCTCAGGTCGATGCGGAGGATATTGAGGATCAGTGGGACCGCTCCGGTCGTGATCTCCTGCGTGTAGACGATACCGGGCGCAACCTGTTTTGTGATCGTGTCGGCGCTGGCCACTGACGCCGGGCGTATAAACACTGCCAGCAGGAGACAAAGCAAGGGGGCCGATTTTCGAGCCGATATTTGCGAAGTGGGTTTGCGGTATTGCATTGTGTTTGAAGTTACGTTCGGTGCAAAAGCTTTTTCTGCTCAGGGCTTTCTTGCGCCACGGAGCAGTTCTCCTGTGACTGTATCTGGGTTACCGGATGCTGCGCGAAGCAAGGTATCGGGTCGGGAGTCTTCTGCGTTAGAGGCACGCAGCAGAGTTTGAGCCGATGCCACATCGCTGCAATGCTCTCGCAGCATCGGCAGGCATTCGATCGCCGCGTGTTTCACTCGCATTTGGGCAGGCGTTCGCGCCTTAATGTTTGCAAGGCGTTCGACAACCTCAATGTCATCGGAAGTGCCGACCTGTTCCAGGGCTTTCAGCGCCGCAATACGCAAATCATCGGGACAGGGATAGCCAAACATAGTATTGGCCTTAGTGCCCAGCCACGCATGAATCCGGCGACGCGCTATAGGCGTCAAAAGATGCGAGTCATTTGCTTTCATCTGCGGCAGAAGAATTGTCAACGCGCTCATGATCGCTCGCTGATGTTTTTTAGGAAATGAAACTTGCGCTGCAGCGAAAAGCGGGATGATCGCCTGCACACCTCCTTGTCCTGCGATGCCTCCGGCATCGAACTTTGGTGCCGACCTAAAGCACATCCATAACTGAAGCGGCAGCCAAATAAACTGCACCGCAAAAAATAGCAAGAGCAGCGGCAGGAGATTCGGGCTGAGTGGGTCAATACCTCTAAAAACTACAACCCCCCCAAGTGTCCAGGCGGCTAGTCCGCCCACACCTATCCTGAAGAGGCGTCTGGCGCGTTTAGAACCGTCTGTTATCTCGTTCAGGCTGTCTGTGACACTCTCCGCAGTCAGCGTATCCGTCTCCGTTTCGATTTCGACAGTCGTTGCCGGGGGTACCCCGTTTTCGCGTTGCAGCAATTGGCTTTCTTCAGTTTTATCGGTCAGAAATTTGTTTAGCATTGCGACATTTAGAAACGGGTGCAAAGAGAGCCCTCACCCCCAACCCCTCTCCCTGCCATTCGTACCTCATTAGGGAGAGGGGAGGGATGCTTTGCTGTAGGAAGCGTATGGAAATTCGCACAGGATGTATTGTAGCATGGAACGGGCAGGGAACCGAAGATACATCGAACCGCCATTATTCTCAGAGCGCCCGGCGACTGGCAGGGCGAAAAGATAGGGATGAGGGCGGAAGTCCTTCGTTGGCAGCCGTGCAATTGAACTCGATACGGTACACTGATTATGAAGTGAATATTCCGATCGGAATCACACGCTGACTTGCGAACGGGGGTAGGTGTGGAATTGAATGAAGGCAAGCAAGAAAAAGTCGAAAGCAGCGGGATCGAAAACGATAGCAGCACAAAAACGGGCACATTCCTGCCAGCCCAACAGCGGCTGAATGGTGTTCCCGCGGGGGCGCAGTGCGTCCAATGCGGGAGCAGAGACCTCGCGCCGCTCCCGACATTTTCGGTTGGCAGCGGAGTCGGCTATCGTCCGATCGCCGACGACGCCTATTGTCGCCGTTGTGGGTATATGGGCCCACCCGACTTCAAAAAGCGAACTTAAATTGGGTACACGAATAGCCCACCGAACGGCGTCGTAGACAAGAGGGTGTATCAAACTTCGGCTTCGAGCAGTTGTTTCTCGGCAGTCTGCATATACTCCAGCAGTTGACGCATACGGTTATCGAGCCAGAGCCGTTCAGCGAGCCTCCCGAGCGGCCCGAACGGGGCGGCATAGGTGAACCGATCGGTCAGCCGTGTACTGCCATCTGAGAGCGCTGTGAACCAGTGATCGTGCTGCCAGAGCGCAAAAGGACCGCTGACCTGCTCATCCCGAAAGTAGGCTTTGTCCGGCTGCAGCGTATCAGGCGGCTCGAAAACGGTAATGCGAGAGGACAGAGTCCAGCGGACACCGCCATAGCGGGCGCGCAGACGTACGACAGTTCCGACATGCATGGGATTGTCTCCGGCATCCAGCAACTGCTCCTGCGTTTGCGGAGGAACCACGAGCCGATGATTGCGCATATCGGTCACGAAAGCGAACACTCTTTCGAGAGGCACATCGATTTCGACCGTTCGTTCGATGGTAGGCATGATAATTCGAATCTGCTCTGCGAATGAATCTGCGAATGAACGTTGTGATGCTGGCGGAGGAGATACAAAATCGACCGGCGAAGAAAGCTTTCTTTGCCGGTCGAAAATATGTTACACGAACACTCGCTCCGTTCCTGATGAAAAACGAACTTCTGAGACGGAACACCGGGATAACGGTCTTCGACCCTTCAATATCCAATACGGGCCGATCGCCGACGACGCCTACTGTCGCCGCTGTGGGTATATGGGTCCGCCTGATTTCAAAAAGTGAACTTACGTCGCGTCATTCTCTTGTTTATGTAGGGAAAATGCACAAAGTTCCGCTTGTTTTCTTGATGCACTTCGTCTATAATAGGCTTGGTGCAGTTTTTATGCATGAATTGAGTTTCATCACCCCGTGATTTGAGGTATGTTAGAAGGTTTTTATTATGATCATCGAAATCAAGATCGCCAACTATCGATCGATAAATGAGGAGCAGACGCTGAGTTTCGTTGCTGAGAAAGCCGTCCGTCACCCGGATAATCTGATCGCCCGCAAAGGGTACAAGTTGCTCAAAGCGGTGGCGCTTTATGGAGCAAACGCATCGGGCAAAAGCAACTTCGTAAAGGCGATTGGCACAGCTGCCAACTTCATCCGCGATTCTGCAACACGTTATAACCAGGGCTCTCCAATTCCGTTTACTGAGCCATTTCGCCTTGAATCCCGATCTCAAATTGCTCCATCGAGGTTCGAAATCACTTTTCTAATCGACAAGACAATCTATAGGTATGGTTTTTCAGCGACAGCCATAATCGTCATCAAAGAATATCTGTATACGCAGAAAGAGACGGCTCAGGAAGAGAAACTGCTGTTCGAGCGCGGTTGGGATAGCATGAGGTGTCAATCTACCTGGAATTTCGGAAGTCTATTGGAGCCAGTATCAACAATTCTGGAGGAGAGAACACGCTCCAATGCTCTCACGCTCTCCGTGGGGGCTTTATTCAACATACCGGAGTTGAAGTCCCCTTACTCTTTCTTCTCTGACAGCATCACCAATTTATCGATGTGCAACGATAAGCAGTGGCTAGTGATGAGAACAGCCAAACTTTGTGCCGCCGACAAAAATCTGCTAAATATGATACTGACGCTTATGCAGAGTGCTGGCATCGACATCGAGGAACTTGCTATCGATCCGCAGGACATGTTAGCTGCCGATGCAGCTAACCCTTCTCTTCCCGATGAAATGCGCACCTATATAGAATGGCTTCGCCAGCAGCCTGAGAACCAGATCGGTCATCGACTGACAGCAAAGCGTAAAGACCGGGCAGGCAAGACTCAGGACTTCGATTTTAGTAGCGAAGAGTCCGAAGGGACGCAGCGTTTTTATGCGATTGCAGGACCGTTGTTGACTGCGCTGGCAAACGGATCGTTTCTAGTGATTGATGAACTCGACTCCAGTCTGCACTCATTGTTGACACGCAATTTGTTGGAGTTCTTCCAGAGTCCAGAGATAAATACGAAGGGTGCGCAGCTGCTGTTCACAACGCACGATCCGGTGCTGCTAGATCAGGTACTGTTTCGTCGCGATCAGATCTGGCTGACGGAGCAACGGGAGGGGGCGTCCGAATTCTACTCGCTGGCAGATGTCGTTCCGCCGCCGCGCAACACTGAATCCTTTCTACGGAACTATTTGGCGGGACATTATGGCGGGACACCACAAATCATCACTCGTCTTGCCGCTCTTGAACTGACTGAAACCTTATGACACGAGAACGCCCGCGAAAATCACGTCCACGTAAGGTGAGACTGCTCGTTTTCTGTGAAGGAAAAAAAACTGAATTCAACTACTTCAACCTAGTTTGTTCAGAGTCCGATGTCCTATACCATTTTAATCCCCAAGTAGAGCCTGGAAATGGTGGAGATGCACTTGAAGTTGTAAAGGCAGCAGTTCGGGAGAGAAACAGGGAGCGGCAACGTAGGGAACCTTACGATGAAGTCTGGTGCGTGCTGGATGTAGAGGACGCAAGCAGAGCGGCGAAACTAAATGAAGCACTACAACTGGCCAGCAATGAAAAGATCTTAGTCGTTCTCTCCAACCCGTCTTTCGAGGTCTGGTTCATCGCACATTTTGTGCGTACGGGTGAAGCCTTTGACAATAGTGCGGCAGCAGAAGCATATCTTGAGGAACTGTGCTGGAAGCCGGAATTTGAACATCGCGGCTATAACAAAAGAGCATCGGGTCATTACAAGCAATTAGCTCTCGTAAACAAAAGTAATAATCAAAACCCCGTCGAGAACGCAAAATGGGTGTTGGAGACGCACCATATGGGCGGCAAGTGTCAGGACTGCAACTCATCGACGGAAGTCTATCTGTTGGTGAACCGGCTTCGAAACCCTGGCACGCTGTAAACAGCGACCAACCTAGTCTCTGATTTCCTCAACTTCAGACGAGCGTAGTCTCAAAATAAATAAGTTCGAGACGCCGCCGATGCCTTTGGCAACCGACGACGACTCGAACTAGTGAAAACACATAACAGCTAACCGACATCGGGGTGACAGGACTCGAACCTGCGACATCCTGGTCCCAAACCAGGCACTCTACCAACTGATGTTTCAGCCGTCGATAGGTAGAGTAAATAATGTCCGCAAGTAGAGTAATCAACTTGAACCCCCGACTTCTGCTTTTCATGACTCTACATATTCAGGTTCCGTGATTATAGCACATAGGAACCGAACCATGCTACTGAACGACTGCACAACCGATTACCTGCGCTACATTCTCCACGAGCGCGGACTTTCGCCGAACACGCACAAGGGCTACCAGGCGCAACTGCGACACTTCCACCGCTGGCTAACGGAGAACGGTTTCCCAGAACCGACGTCCGAGTGCCTCACAGTCTCGCTGTGCCGACGCTACCTCTACTACCTGTCTGGCAAAGGATTGCGTCCTCGCACAGTTCACAGTTACTTCGATCCGCTCGACGGGCTTTGCACCTTCTTGATAGAAAACGGAATCCTGAAAGAGAACCCGGTCAAGTCCATGACCCTGCCGAAGAAGGACGCCGCACAGCGACTGACTGTCTCAAATGAGGAAGTGGCAGGACTGCTGACAGCCTGTGAACGCTATCGCATTCCACGACGAGCGGCATTGAACTCCGCGGTGATGCACGTTCTGATTTTCAGCGGATTGCGGCGCGCCGAACTATGTGATCTGCACCTTACCGACATCGACTTTCAGGAGAAGTCCCTGCTTGTCCGCAGTGGCAAAGGCAGCAAGAGCAGAACGGTCTACCTGCCGCAGAACGCCGTCAACGCTATTCGGGAGTACCTGCCATTCCGTCCGAAGGACGGCAAGCATCCTTACCTGTTCGCAGTAGACCGGCAGCGCAGGCTCTGGCATTTGGGGCTGCAAACTCTGCTCGAAGACGTGAAGGCAGTTGCCGGCTTCGCCGGGCGAGAGAATATCAAACCGCACTCCTTACGGCACTGGCGGGCAACCGATCTGATGCGGGCAGGCGCTGACCTGAAGAGTGTGTCGGCATTCCTGGGTCATACACAGTTGCAGACGACGAGCATCTACCTGCACACCTCCGAAGAACAGTGCCGGTCAATCGCAGGACTATCGACACTGGCAGGACACACGAACCAGGAAAAGACGGAGAAGCCGAGCAACGGGATCGACCTGCGCGAACGTCAGCAGCAGATCCAAACACGACGCCGTATCGCACGATAAGCGTAGCGCACGACCTACGTTATGCAGAGGCCCTACCCTTTTTATAGGGACGCTGCATAACGTGCCAGCAGATAGGTTCTTCGATCATTAATATGAAGAGTAAGCGGGGCAGTGAGTGAAGCGTAGCACAACGCGCGCAGGAGGATAATTTATGGGATGGGAAACGCGGGGGAAACAACGCTACTACTATTACAAGCAGAGGCTGAACGGAAAAGTCGTCTCTACCTACGTGGGGCAGTTGTTAATGTGTAGCACAAAATCGGAGGTTCATTATGGGCTGGGAAACGCGCAACGGACGGCAGTACTACTATCACAAGGAGCGCCAGGGCGGCAGGGTCGTCTCGCGCTATGTCGGAAAGGGAGAGATTGCCTATGCGATTGCAGACATGCATCGCTCCAGTGAAGCAGTTTTAGAAACAACGCGATTGCTGGCAAAGCGTCAGCAGATCGAATCGAAAAAGCAGGAAGCGAACTGCGCGGCTTACTTTGCAGAGGTGGAAGCAGTCTTTCGGCAGGCAATGTCGGAAGCAGGGTATCACCGCCAGAAGCGCGGAGAATGGAGAAAACGACGTGAGCAGAAGTAAAGCGATTGTCAAGCCGCTGACGGAGCGGGCTGACGCAGAACTACATAAAA